>DKNW01000138.1:476-12600 GCA_002469805.1 Rhodobiaceae bacterium UBA7378 | reverse complement strand
GGGACATTATCTGCCATCGCGTGCAATATGGCATTTGTGGATCAAAAAACAAAAACAATCCTGTCGGATTTTCTGACATCCATCATCGATTTCATCATTCCCCCCGCCTGCCCAATTTGTCGCGAGTTGGTGAGCGGTGATGATGGCGTATGTCCGACATGCTGGCGCGACCTTGCCTTTATCACGCCACCGATCTGCCATCGCACCGGGGTACCATTGGCCGAAGACCTTGGGCCGGAGGGTGCAGGTCTTATGGCAATGTTGCGCCCGCCGCCTTATGCACGCGCGCGTGCGCCTCTGCATTATGCCGGCGTTGCCGCGCAGCTTGTGCGGCGCATGAAATATAGCGACCAGAGCGAACTGGCGGCGATATTCGCGCCCTTAATGCTCCGTGCCGCAGACCCGCTTTTCGCATCTGCCGATATGCTGGTTCCGGTACCAATGCATCGGTGGCGTCTGGCACGTCGACGTTTTAACCAGTCGGCAGAATTGGCCCGCGCCCTGTCGCGGCTGTCGGGCGTGCCGTTGCAAACACAAATTCTGGAGCGCCATCGCGCAACGGCGCAGCAAGTGGGGCTGACGCGGGCAGCGCGTCGGACAAATTTACGCGGGGCCTTTCGTGTCGGGCCAGCGGGCCAATCATTGCTCGGTGACCGGCGTGTTTTGCTGGTCGATGATGTGCTGACAACCGGAGCCACAGCTGAAACTTGCACGCGCACCCTTTTACGTGCCGGCGCGGCGCAGGTCGATGTGGTGACGCTGGCGCGGGTTGTTATGCCGGAAACTTTGGCGGTATGATGGTTCATGACCGTATTAACTGCTGCTTGCATCCAACTTTGCTCGGGGTGTGACCCCAATGAGAACATGCCTGAAATAGACCGGCGCGTGCGCTTGTCGGCCGAAGCCGGCGCACGTCTTATCGCTTTGCCGGAGGCGTGTAGCTTTATGGAAAAGAACCGGGCGGGCATGCGCGCGCGTTTGTTCAGTGAAGCGAAAAGCCCCGAAGTGGCATATTTCAGCAAGCTTGCGCGCGAGCTGGATGTTTGGCTTCTGGCTGGGTCGCAATTTCTTGCTGATCCCGATCGTGATGATGCCGCGGTTAATCGCTCGCTGGTTTTCGCGCCAGATGGCAAAATTGCTTGCCGCTACGACAAAATACATATGTTTGATGTAACCCTACCTAATGGCGAGGTGCATGCAGAGTCGCATAGCTATCTTGCCGGTGAGCAGGCCAGTATGGTCGATGTGGACGGGGTGCAGCTGGGCTTGTCGATCTGTTATGATATGCGTTTTCCGGCCATGTATAGGGCTTTGGCGCGAACCGGGGCGCAAGTGTTCTCAGTGCCAAGTGCGTTTACCCAAGTAACCGGCGCAGCGCATTGGCATGTTTTATTGCGCGCGCGGGCCATTGAGAACGGTGCCTATGTGCTGGCACCAGCGCAAAGCGGACATCATGAAAACGGCCGGCGTACCTATGGCCATAGTCTTATCGTTGATCCGTGGGGCGGCATTATCGCCGAAGCCGATGGCGCGGACGCGTTCATCACGGCGCAACTGGATATGGCGGCGGTCGCGCGTGCACGCCAAGCATTGCCGGTTTTTGAGCATGGGCGCAGCTTTTCATTGTCGGCAACCGCGGAGCGTGTGCATGATTAAATATCGCCTCGCTTGCGACAAAGGACACGAGTTTGACGCGTGGTTCAAATGTAGCGCGGCGTTTGAGGTGCAGCGGGACAATGGTCATTTAGCATGCGCGCATTGCGCGTCCAAAAAAATAGATCGCGCGATTATGGCACCGGCACTGGCACGCAATCGCGGCACATTGATCAACGCAGAAGACGAAAAGAAACGCAAAGCGGTTAATGAGCTAATCGAGCGCGTCGAGCGCGATTTTGATTATGTGGGCGATAAATTCGCCGACGAAGCCCGCAAAACCCATTATGGCGAGAGCGCCAAGCGGGATATTTATGGCGAGGCAACATTCGACGAGGCTGTCGACCTGTTGAGTGAGGGCGTGCCGGTCTTACCACTTCCGAAACCAGCGCGTAAAAAAGACTGACTGTCAGGCTTCTTCCGGCTTGCGGGCGATGCCCATATAATTAACGCCCAAATCACCGGTGCGTTGCCACTTGTTCATCAGTGGGTTGAAGGAAACACCAGACAACCGCACAATGTCGAGATCGCTGGCTTTTGCCATGACTTCCAGTTCAGCCGGGGTAATGAATTTTTCCCACTGATGTGTGCCCTTGGGCAACCAGCCTAAAACATATTCCGCGCCCAAAATTGCGAGCGCATAAGCCTTCATCGTCCGATTAAGTGTGGCAAGAAACATAATGCCGCCGGGCCGCAGCAGCTTGCTGCATTGCGCGATGAACGCTGGCGGGTCTGCAACATGCTCGATCACTTCCATGTTTAAGATCACGTCATAGCTTTCACCTGCATCCACCAACGCAGCGGCAGTTGTTGCCTGATAATTGATATCAAGATTTTGTTCGCGGGCGTGGACCGACGCTGTTTTGATGTTTGCCTTGCTGGCATCGGCACCGGTTACGCGCGCGCCCAGACGACACATTGGCTCGCTAAGTAGGCCGCCCCCGCAGCCAATATCTAGAAGGTCGAGGCCTTGAAATGGTGTTTGGCTCTGGGCATCAAGGCCTTTGAGTTGGCACACTTCATGGCGAATATACTCGAGGCGCACCGGATTGAATTTATGCAAAGGGCGGAATTTGCCTTTGGGGTCCCACCACTCCGCTGCCATTGCCGAAAATTTGGCAATTTCCTCTGGATCGACGGTTTCAGCCGCGTTCTGCATGTTTTTTGTTCCTTCCATTAGCCTATTGTGGGCGGGCAAATTCTTGCCATTATGCCGCAATATCGTGTAAGGGTTGCCGCGCATGAAACAAACGCTGGCTACGATGATTATATAGTCCGTAAGCCAGCGAAAGGAAACGAGCGCGTCATGGCACGTATCGTGATGAAATTTGGTGGCACGTCGGTAGGGGATGTTGAACGCATCCGCAGCGTTGCGGCGCACGTAAAGCGCGAGGTCGCCGCCGGTCACGAGGTTGCAGTTGTGGTCTCGGCCATGGCTGGCGAAACCAACCGGCTGGTCGGACTGACGCGCGATATTGCACGCCTGCACGATGCGCGCGAATATGATGTTGTCGTCTCGGCAGGCGAGCAGGTCAGCGTTGGGTTATTGGCCATGGCGCTGCAAGATATCGGCGTGGCAGCGCGCAGTTGGCTCGGTTGGCAGGTCCCCGTTCATACCAGCGATGTGCATGGCGCCGCGCGCATTACAGATATTGATGCCACGGCTATTGAGGCGTTATTCGGCGAAGGCCGGGTTGCCGTTATTGCCGGGTTTCAGGGCGTTTCACCGGCTGGCCGGTTGACGACGCTGGGGCGCGGTGGTTCTGATACCAGCGCGGTGGCGGTTGCCGCTGCGATTAACGCTGACCGCTGTGACATATATACAGATGTCGACGGGGTTTACACCACCGATCCACGCCTTGTACCGCTGGCGCGCAAGCTTGATCGCATCAGCTATGAAGAAATGCTGGAAATGGCATCGCTGGGCGCAAAAGTGCTGCAAACGCGCTCGGTCGAGCTGGCCATGACACAGCATGTGCGCCTGCACGTGCGCTCGAGCTTTGATGCCCCCGACGCGCCGGAACCTGAAAACGGGCTTGCGGGCACGCTGATTTGCAATGAGGATGAGATTATGGAACAGGAAATAGTCAGCGGTATCGCTTATGCGCGCAGCGAGGCGAAGATTACCTTGTTGGGGGTCTCGGACCAGCCAGGTATCGCCGCGCGTATTTTTGGCCCGCTGGCGGATGCGGCGATAAATGTCGATATGATTGTGCAAAATGTTGCCGCCGATGGGCAGAAAACCGATGTGACTTTCACAGTGTCGCAAGATGAGTTGGATCGCACGGTGGATGTCATTGCGCAAATTCGCAAAGATATTGCGTGCGAAGATGTCAACACCACGCCAGATATGGCTAAAATCTCTATTGTGGGTGTTGGCATGCGCAGTCATGCTGGCGTCGCCCAAAAGATGTTCACTGTGCTGGCTGATAAGGGCATTAACATTCATGTTATCTCAACATCTGAAATTAAGGTTAGCGTGCTGATCGACAGTGATTATGCCGAGCTTGCCGTGCGCGCCCTACATGGTGCTTATGGGCTCGACGACGAAACCATCGACGCGTAGCATTAAGCGCAGCACCAATTGAGAAGGCAGGCAGATGCCGCTGACACTTGAAGGTCCCCGAATATTATTGCGTCGCTTGCGCCAAGTCATGGCGGATGGCGGTGACAGGCAAACGCGGCTCGACAAAATCGTTGAACTGATCGCGGCCAGCATGAATGCGGCTGTTTGTTCGGTTTATCTAAAGCGCGGGCATGATGCGCTCGAATTATGCGCGACGGAAGGTTTGAACCCCGATGCGGTACACCAGACGGTGCTGCGGGTTGGTGAGGGTCTGGTTGGCGATATTGCCCAGCATGCGCGGCCGCTAAATCTTTCGGATGCGGCGGCGCACCCTCGGTTTGTGTATCGCCCGGAAACGGGCGAGGAGAATTATAAATCTTTCGTCGGTGTGCCGGTATTGCGCGGCGGCAGTGTAACCGGCGTGCTGGTGGTGCAAAATATAACCGAGCGCAGTTTTGTCGATGAAGAGATCGAAGCCCTGCAAACGGTCGCCATGGTGCTGTCGGAAATGCTGACAGCCAGTGGCGAAGCGCAAGCCGAAGCAGCCTACCCTCCCGAAGCACCACGGCAGTTTTCCGGCATTGGGCTGACCGATGGCATGGCCATGGGGCATATTGTTTTGCACGAGCCGCGCATCGAAGTGACCAAGCTGATTAGCGATGATCCGGACGAAGAAATGCGCCGTCTCGAAGGCGCCATATATGACTTACGGCGAAATGTTGACCGCATGCTGGCGACCGATGATGTGTCGCATGCGGGCGAGCATCTTGCCGTGCTGGAAGCCTATCGCATGTTTGCCAATGACCGGGGTTGGTTGCGGCGGATGCAGGATGCAGTGCGCACCGGTCTGACCGCAGAAGCGGCTGTGGAGCGGGTGAATAACGGCATGCGGGCAAGGCTAGGCGGCGAGCGCGATATTTATCTGCGCCAGCGGTTGCACGATTTTGAAGACCTTTCAAACCGCCTGCTGCGGATTTTGTCGGGCCGGGCTCAGCTTGCTTCCGAAGACAAATTACCACGCGATGCTATTTTGGTAGCCCGCACAATGGGACCGGCGGAACTGCTCGACTATGACCGGCGTAAGCTGCGCGGGCTGGTGCTGGAAGAAGGTGCGATGGGTGCGCATGTCGCTATTGTGGCGCGTGCGCTCAATGTGCCGCTGGTCGGCAGTGTGCGCGGCATTACCGACATTGCGCGTGACGGCCAAGAGATTATCCTCGATGCGGATCAAGCCGAGGTGCATGTCAATCCGGCGGGCGATATTGTGGAGGCCTACTCCAATCGCGCGCGGTTGCGGGCGCGGCGGTTGAAGAGATATGCGCGCTTGCGAACCCAGCCAGCTGTGACCCGCGACGGTGTACGCATCCGGCTCGATATGAATGCTGGCCTACTGGTCGATGTCGAAAAAATTGATGAAAGCGGTGCCGATAATATCGGGCTGTTCCGAACCGAATTGCAATTCATGGTGGCCGCGCGTCTCCCGCGGGTGAACGAACAACAAGCCGTCTACGAGCGCGTGCTCAGAGATGTCGGCCCGCGCGAGGTTGTTTTCCGAACGCTCGATATTGGCGGCGATAAAGTGCTGCCTTATTTACGGTCCAATCAGGAAGAAAATCCGGCAATGGGATGGCGGGCCATGCGCATGGCGCTCGATCGCCCGGGTTTGATCCGGTATCAGTTGCGGGCTTTGTTGCGGGCATCTGCCGGGCGCGAATTATCAATCATGTTTCCGCTCGTCACAACGTTGGAAGAATTTGAAGCAAGCCGCGCTTTGCTCGACCATGAAGTGGAGCGCATGGCAAAATTCGGGCGACCCGGCCCCGAACACATCAAAGTTGGCACCATGCTCGAAGTGCCGGCGATGGTGTGGCAGTTAGACAAATTATTACCACGAATCGATTTTCTATCGATCGGCACAAATGACTTGATGCAGTTCTTTTTTGCTGCTGATCGCGGCAATCCAATGATGGGCACGCGGTATGACATGCTGAGCCTTGCCCCGTTGCGCATGCTGGATCATGTGCGCGAAACATGCGCGCACCACGATGTACCGGTATCATTATGCGGTGAGATGGGCGGCAGACCCCTACAGGCCATGGCATTGCTGGGTCTTGGTTTCCGAAGGTTTTCAGTGCCATCCGCCTCTATCGGGCCGGTCAAGCGCATGTTGCGTTCGACCAATGCCGACCGGCTGGAAAATGCGGTGCGCGCCATGATGGATGCGCCGCCTGAAAACATCCGCGCAGAGCTTGAAAATATCGCCGATAGACAGGGTATCAAGCTGTGATATGTTTGTCCGATAAAGGGAATAAATAGAGTTATTGCTTATGAGCGAAACGGCAGACGAATCTATCGATCTGGGAATTGGCATGGCGTTGCGCGATGCGCGTTTGCGACGCAATTTGTCGCTCGCGGAAATATCCGCGTTGCTGCGTATTCGTGAATCGCATTTGGAAGCCATTGAACTTGAAGATTTCGACCAACTTCCTGGCAATGTCTACGCGATTGGCTTTATTCGGACCTATGCGCAGTATCTGGACTTGAACGAAGGCGAATTGGTGATGCGGTTCAAGGCGGCATCGGTTGACGCTGGCATTGCCGATATGGTGTTTGAGGAAGAAGAAGAAACTGAGCAAATTTCCGGCGCTCTAAAAGTTAGCTTACTGGTCGTTGGTGCGCTCGTTATTTACGTGCTGTGGTTGGTCGCTGGCGCGCAAGATGACGAAATCATGGTAAACGCGGTTGATCCGGCACCGGCTGCTGTCGTTGCGCTGCCAGATGAGATAGAGCCGACGGCACCAGCGGCGCCTGCAGCGAAAGCTGCCGCACCCGAAACGACACCTGCACCTGTTGCAGCAGCGCAGTCAGCATCGGATGATGCAAGCGCAGCATCAGGTGCACAAGCTGCATCATCCGCATCGGTTGTTGCCGAGGTGGCGCCGGCCATTGCCAAGGTGGAAATTCGTGCCACGCGGCGCACGTGGATGCGGCTGGAAAACGAGCAGGGACGCGTGTTGTTCTCCAGTGTCATTGACGAAGGCGAGGGCTTCGAATTGCCCGACGATACAAGCTATATTCTGGCGACACGCGATGCCGGTGCGCTGACATATTTCGTAAATAATGAAGCGGTTTCCCCGGTTGGGCGGCGCGGACAAATTCTGACCAATCGCAACCTGAAACGCGCGGATATCGCGGCGCAGGCCCAGTAATCAGGCGAAAGGCCACTTATGCTCAGGCCGTGGCGACATATTGAGAGACGCAAAAGCCGCCAGATAATGGTTGGCGACGTGCCGGTCGGCGGGGATGCGCCGATTGCCGTGCAGTCGATGACCAACACGCCGACGCCGGATGTGAAGGCAACGGTTGAGCAAATACGGCAAATGGAAGAGGCTGGCGCAGACATTGTACGTGTATCGTGCCCGGACGAAGCCTCGACGGCGGCGCTTGGCGATATCGTCAAAGCGGTGAACGTGCCGATTGTTGCCGATATTCATTTTCATTATCGCCGCGCAATTGAGGCGGCTGAGGCGGGTGCAGCCTGCCTGAGGATTAATCCCGGCAACATTGGCGATGCGCAGCGCGTCGGCGAGGTGGTGCGCGCCGCGCGCGACCATGGGTGTTCAATGCGCATTGGCGTTAATGCGGGATCGCTTGAAAGGCATTTGCTGGAAAAATACGCCGAGCCGTGTCCCGAGGCGATGGTTGAAAGTGCGCTGTATCATGTCGGATTGTTGGAAGAGCACGGGTTTCGTGATTACAAAATTAGCGTTAAGGCGTCGGATGTTTTTTTAAGTGTCGCTGCCTACCAACAGCTTGCTGACGCCATTGATTGTCCTTTGCATATTGGCATTACCGAAGCGGGTAGCTTTACCAGCGGCACGGTCAAATCATCGATCGGGCTGGGCAATTTATTGTGGGCTGGCATTGGCGACACATTGCGCGTGTCGCTATCATCGGATCCGGTGGATGAGGTGCGTGTCGGCTTTGAAATGCTGAAGTCGCTCGGTTTGCGTCATCGCGGGGTCACGATTATTTCTTGCCCATCCTGCGCGCGGCAGGGTTTCAATGTTATTGAAACTGTCCGCGATCTGGAGCAACGCCTCGCGCATATCACCCATCCTGTTACCATGTCGATTGTCGGTTGTGTGGTGAACGGACCCGGCGAAGCGCGCGAAACGGACATTGGCTTTACCGGCGGGGGCAATGACCAAGGCATGGTGTATATTGCTGGCCGTCCCGACCATAAACTGCCGCACGCGGAAATGATTGACCATCTGGTCGAACTTGTCGAAGACAGGGTGCGAGCGCTGGAAACTGAAAATAAGGATTAGTGTAAATGCTGCCGGTTGAGCGTCTTGACGCCATTATCGCGCGCGCCGAAGCGCTGCAAGAAGAAATGAACGGCGAATTGCCCCCTGAGAGATTTGTGGCTTTGTCGAAGGAATATGCCGAAATTGACCCGCTGGTTGTCGCGATTAGGGCCTATCGTGCAGCACTGGTCGAATGCGAAGAGTTGTCTGGTCTTGTCGCTGGCGATGATACGGAAATGGCAGATTTGGCCCGCGATGAGCTTCAGGGGCTAGAAAGCCAGGTGCCAGAGATGGAAAAGGCGCTTGAAATTTTACTGCTTCCCCGCGACGCCGCCGACGATCTGAATATTATTCTCGAAGTGCGGGCGGGCACGGGCGGCGATGAGGCGGCTTTATTTGCTGGCGATCTGTTTCGCATGTATCTGCGCTATGGCGAATTGCAGGGCTGGAAGTGTGAGGTTATCAACCAGTCCGAAGGCGATGTAGGCGGTTATAAAGAAGTGGTGGCGGCGATGTGCGGCAAGGGTGCATTTGCAGCGCTAAAATTCGAAAGCGGGGTCCACCGCGTTCAGCGCGTGCCTGAAACCGAAAGCGGTGGCCGCATTCATACATCAGCGGCGACCGTGGCTGTTTTGCCTGAGCCCGAAGAAGTTGACATCAAGATCGAAGAAAAAGATCTGCGCGTTGATGTGTTTCGTGCGAGTGGCCCTGGCGGGCAGTCGGTGAACACCACAGATAGCGCGGTGCGCATCACGCATTTGCCGACCGGTATTATGGTTAGCCAGCAAGATGAAAAATCGCAGCATAAAAACCGCGCCAAGGCGATGCAGGTTTTACGCGCGCGGTTGTTTGAGGCCGAACGTGAGCGCGCTGATAATGAACGCGCCGCCGACCGCAAATCACAAGTTGGGTCTGGCGACAGATCTGAACGCATTCGCACCTATAATTTCCCGCAAGGGCGCGTGACGGATCACCGCATAAATCTGACTTTACACAAGCTGGAGAAAGTTCTGGCTGGTGACGGGCTGACAGAGGTAATCGAAGCGTTAACGCGGGAGGATCAGGCCCGCCGCTTGGCGGCGGTGGACGGGGCCGATTAATGCCCAATGCGTCGCTGGAACAAGTGCAGCGCGACCTTGCACGGCGGTTCGTGGACGCCGGAATTGAAACATCTATGCTGGATGCGCGCTTACTCGTTTGTGCCGCGAGCGGGTTCACCCCCGAACAATTGATCATGGAACAGGCGACGCCGATATCGGCAGTGGCCTTGGGCAAGATACGGGGCTGGGAAGCCGCCAGATGCGCCGGTGTGCCCGTGTCGCGTTTGGTTGGAAGCCGTGCTTTTTTTGGCCTTAATTTTGACATTGGCCCAGCAGTGCTTGACCCCCGCCCAGATACGGAAACCTTAGTGAATGTGGCCCTCGTATTGCTAGAAAAACAAGGGCCGGATGCGGATGTGCTGGATCTAGGAACCGGGTCGGGATGTGTGCTGATAAGTCTGCTCGACCGGATGCCGGCTTTGCGCGGGCTGGGCGTGGATATCAGTGCCCGCGCGCTGCGGATTGCGCGGCGCAATGCGCATATACATAAGGTACGCGATCGGCTGGGCTTGCGCCAAGGCCGCTGGTTTGCGCCTGTGCGTGAACGCTGCGCGCTTATCGTCTCTAACCCGCCTTATATTGTGCGGGCAGAAATCGACCATCTTGCAACCGATGTGCGCGATCATGACCCGCGAATTGCGCTGGATGGTGGCGTTGACGGGCTGGACGCGTATCGAGAAATTTGCATGCGTGCGCCACTTTATCTCAAGGCCGGGGGGCATATCGCGTTAGAGATTGGGTATGATCAGGCAGGTTCTGTCAGCGGTATCATGCGCGCACAGGGTTTTAGCAATGTCGATGTGACAACCGATCTCGAAGGTCGCGCGCGGGTGGTAAGCGGTCAGATTAAAAAAACACAAAAAGGGGTTTGAATTTAAAAACTTTTCCCGCTAGTTTCATAATCCGAAACAATGAAAGCTGTTAACGATTTGTTTCGCAACGTCTCCGCAAGCTGATTTGGGTTGTTTTTATGTGATGCATCCCGCGCGGAGAAATTTAGCGCAAGACGTCAGGTCACCATTACTAGCAATCGGTCATGATCCGAGGCATGGAATCTGTTTTGAACTTTAGGACAAAAATATGAAACGCTCACGTGGGCGCGGTCGCCGCCAACAAAACTCTGTAAACCGCAGCTATGATAGCAATGGCCCCGATGTAAGGGTGCGCGGCACGGCCAGCCAAGTGTATGACAAATATCAGGCGCTGGCACGTGATGCCATGTCAGCCGGTGATCGGGTGATGTCGGAAAATTATTTGCAGCACGCAGAGCATTATTACCGCATCGTTTTGACCAATCAGCCGCCCCAGACGGAGCAGGTAGACCAAGTATCTGGGGTCGATAATGAGGCCGATGGGCCAGTTGAAGGCGAAGCAGATGCATCCGGTGCAGCGCCGCTAGTTCTGTCACGCGGGGGAAACGAAGGCGATGGCGAGACGTCTGGCAAGTCGTCGCGTCGGCGCGGGCCGTTGCGCCGTCGTCGGAATGATGAGGGCGGCGATGAAAAAGGCGATCAGGCGAAAGCTGTCGCGCCGCAAAAAACGGCAGAACCAAGTGCCGCCGATGACACTGGTGAAACTGATGAAACAGTAAATGTACAGACTGAAAATGTGCAGGCGCTGCCACTTGAAAGTGGTGTTGCTGAGGATGCCGCTGAAATCAGTGCTGATGATGTGAGCGCGGCGGCGAACGAATAGCGCGCATTTCCTCGACAGCTAGCATGTCATAAAGCGCTACGCGCAGGTTCCCAGCCTGTAATACGGCGTATCACCCCGTTAATCCTATCCGCTTGGGCATCTTGTTGTGACCCGTTTGGCTTCCCATATCTCATATATCGTTAGCAATCGCGGAGATAATGGTGAACGTCGAAAGATATTCAGATCTCACGAAAACAATTTTGCAGGTCGCGCAAACCACGGCGCTGGGCGCGGGCCATGCGCGGCTGGAGCCGGTTCATGTGTTGCAGGCCATGTTGGTCGATGCCGATGGTCTCGCGCGTGTACTTATTCAAAATGCGGGCGGTGATGTCGCCGCGCTCGATGCGCGCGTTCAAAGTGCGGCGGAAAAGCTGCCGCGCGTGTCTGGCGAAGGTGCCCAGCTCGCGCTTGCGCCATCCCTGCAAAAGCTGCTGGCGCGCGCGGAACAGATTGCAGATAAGGCGCAAGACCGGTTTGTGACCGTTGAAAACCTATTATTGGCTATGTACGATGGCAGTGAGTTGCTGGCGGCGGCAGGCGTTAACAAAGCCGCGCTTGAGGCTGCGGTATCGGCGCATCGCAACGGCCGCAGTGCCGATTCTCCAAACGCAGAGGACGCGTATGACGCGTTGTCGAAATATGCCCGCGACCTGACGGCTGACGCGCAAAAAGGCAAGCTGGACCCCGTTATCGGGCGCGATGAGGAGATACGCCGCGTTATGCAGGTTTTGTCGCGCCGCACGAAAAACAATCCAGTGCTTATTGGGGAGCCAGGTGTTGGCAAAACCGCGATTGCCGAA
>DKNW01000138.1:0-172 GCA_002469805.1 Rhodobiaceae bacterium UBA7378 | reverse complement strand
TGGCAAAACCGCGATTGCCGAAGGCATGGCGCTGCGCATTGTCGATGGCGATGTACCCGAAGGTTTGCAGCACAAGAAATTGCTGGCGCTGGATATGGGGTCCCTGATTGCGGGTGCGAAATTTCGCGGCGAGTTTGAAGAACGCCTGAAAGCTGTTTTGCACGATGTCACG
>DKNW01000050.1:6021-22715 GCA_002469805.1 Rhodobiaceae bacterium UBA7378 | reverse complement strand
GCGGCTTCCTCAGCGGCGCGTTTAGCTTCCTCGGCAGCTTCGAGGCGTTCTTGCGCTTTCACACCCGGTTTGGCTTTTTGCGGATTATTGCGCGCTTCGCGCTTCCACAGGCCCGCATCATCTAGAAAACGTGCAATACGGTCGGAAGGCTTTGCACCTTGCGAAATCCAATGTTTTGCTCGGTCCAAGTCGAGCGTCAGGCGATCATCGTGATCTTTCGGCAAAAGAGGGTTATATGTCCCCAACTTTTCAATATAGCGGCCATCGCGCGGCATGCGGCTGTCAGCCACAACAATGCGGTAAAACGGTCGCTTTTTCGCCCCGCCGCGGGACATACGAATTTTAAGAGCCATGTTAGATTTCCTTTCGCAGATATCTTAAAAATTTTATCTTCAGCTTCGTGTTCACGATTGGCGCCACCTGGCACCCTCATTTCTTTTTCGGCGGCAAACCAAGCCCCGGCGGTAGGCCACCCGGCGGCTTGAAATTTCCCAGATCAGGCAACCCGCCTCCGAGCTTGTTCAAATCCGGCATGCCACCTTGAGCACCTGGACCGCCCTGACCAACGGGCCCACCACCAAGCATGTTCGCCATGCCTTGCATGCCTCCTTTGCCCAGTTTTTTCATCATGTCGGCCATTTGCCGATGCATTTTGAGCACGCGGTTTACATCCTGCACGCTGGTACCTGAACCGGCGGCAATGCGCCGCTTACGACTGGCATTCAGGACTTTCGGATTTTCTTTTTCGGCTTCGGTCATCGAAGACACAATCGCCGCCTGACGGATAAGCTGCCGGTCATCCATACCCATATTCGCTAACTGGCCAGCGGCTTGTTTTTTCAATTTTCCCATGCCGGGTAACATACCGAGCACACCGGACATACCGCCCATGCGCTGCATCTGGCGCAGCTGTTCGGCCATGTCCTCAAGGGTGAACAGGCCTTTTTTCATTCGCGCCGCAATTTTTTCCGCTTTTTCGGCATCCATGGTCGCAGCGGCTTTTTCAACCAGCCCGACAACATCGCCCATGCCTAGAATGCGATTGGCAACCCGCGCCGGATCAAACACCTCCAGCTTATCGATGGCTTCGCCAACGCCCAGATATTTAATCGGTACGCCGGTCTCGTGACGCATCGACAGAGCCGCACCCCCGCGGCCATCGCCATCGGCGCGCGTTAACATAATGCCGGTGAGTTTCACACGCGCCGCAAACTGGCCGGCAATGCGCACCGCTTCTTGACCGGTGAGGCTGTCAGCCACCAGCATGGTTTCATTAGGACTTGCAGCTTTTTCAATCGCCGCCATCTCACTCATCAGCGCTTCGTCGGCATTTGTCCGACCCGCCGTGTCGAGCATAACAACGTCAAACCCACCCAGCTTGCCGGCCTGCATCGCACGCTTGGCAATATCAACTGGTCCCTGCCCCTCGATAATCGGCAGTGTTTCAATGTTAATCTGGCGACCGAGAACAGCCAGCTGTTCCATCGCCGCCGGACGCTGCGTGTCGAGCGATGCCATCAAGACTTTGCGTTTGTCATCTTCGTTGAGGCTGCGGGCTAGCTTGGCGGTGCTGGTTGTCTTACCCGACCCTTGCAGGCCGACCATCATGATACCGACCGGAGGTACGGCATCGAGCGCCAGTGGTTCGGCCGTGCCCAGCATGTCGATCAACGCATCATTAACCAGCTTGATCACCTGCTGACCGGGCGTGACAGACTTTAGCACTTCTGCACCAATGGCCCGCGGGCGCACGAGGTCAATAAACGCCCGTACAACAGGCAGAGCAACATCAGCTTCGAGCAGGGCTTTGCGAATATCGCCAAGCGCGTTTTCCACATCGCGCTCGGACAGCGCACCGCGTCCGCGCAAACGGTCGAAAACAGACCCTAGATTTTCCGTCAATGCGTCAAACATTTTCGGCGTTAACTCCCCATGCTCGGCCCTGCGCCTCATTTCCGACAGGCCCGAAAGCAGTTTAACACCCGCGGGCAAATCCTTGCTGGCGGGTGGCGATCTCGCCTCATTTGGCTAAGACCAGAACTAAATATGGCTTCGTTGTTGAAGTGGGCGCAAAATAGGCGGGGGGCATGGTAAAGTCAAGCCATGGCACTTGTTTTGCTGCCACACTTGCTAATGCTGGTTTTCCCGCGCTGGAAGGATTATATAGGCTCCATGGCCCAAACGCACCCCATCGCATTCACCAAAATGAACGGCCTCGGCAATGATTTTGTGGTGATCGACGCACGCCGCAACCAAACCGTGCTGACGGGGGATCATGTGCGCGTGCTCGCGGCCCGCGATAATAGCGATACCAGGGGATGCGACCAGATTTTGGTTTTGCATCCACCGCGTGGTGACGGGCATGTATTCATGCAAATTTTCAATTCAGATGGCAGCGAGGTGGAGGCTTGCGGCAATGGCGCGCGCGCCGTGGCGGTTTTTCTTGCCACACAGGGCTCCGCGACCTGCACACTTGAGACCCTTGGCGGCCTTTTGCATGCCCGTGCGACGCACGAAAATGCAGAGATTGACATGCCTTTGCCGAAATTCACCGCCAGCGACATTCCCTGTTCCGCAGACCAGGAAGACATGGGCGCACTCACGCTTCATGCCGATTTACCACCTGCCTTCATGGTTAATATCGGCAACCCACATGCGGTAATTTTCGTTGAAACAGGCACGGCGGGTCTTGCCGCACAATACGGGTTCGAACTGGAAAACAGCCAGCACCTGCCCGCCGGTGCGAATATAAATTTCGCCAGCCACGATGGGGCAACTGTCTTGCGGCTCGACACATGGGAGCGCGGCGCGGGGTTGACAAAAGCCTGCGGCACGGGCGCGTGTGCAACGGCTGTCGCGGCTGTAGAGCGCGGGCTTATGCCGGCTGGACCCCTCACCATTCGCCCACCATTTAACACCCATGGCAATGATGTCGATGTGCTGGATATTACCTATACCCCCGGTGAATTATTATCTATGCGCGGGCCAGTGACTTATGAGTTTGACGCCGAGACAATGCTTGAAAGCGCGGCAGGCTGATGGGCGTGCGGATCGAAAATTTCGGCTGCCGGTTGAACGCGCTTGAGGGCGATATTGTGAGCACCGCGGCTGGCACCGCAGGTCGCGACAAAACGGTCATCATTAATGGCTGCGCGGTCACCGGTGAAGCATTGCGCCAAGCGCGCCAAGCAGCGCGGCGTGCCAAACGCGATAACCCCGACCACGAGGTCATTGTCACAGGGTGCGCGGCGCAAATAGACAGCGCCACATTTGCCGCAATGCCGGAAGTCGACCGCGTGCTTGGCAATGAAGAAAAACTGGACCCGACCAGCTACGCCCCCAGCAATAATGGCGCGCTGGATGCTTTGCAAAATGGTGCCGATAAAATTGCAGCCAAAATTGCAGCCAAAACTTCGGTGGGCGACATTATGGCGATAACGCAAGCCACCCCATTGCCGCCAACGCCACAGCCATCGCGCGCGCGCGCCTTTGTGCAAGTGCAAACAGGGTGCGACCACCGGTGCACATTTTGCATTATCCCTTTTGGTCGGGGCAATTCGCGTTCCGTGCCTGTCGCCAATGTGGTTCAGCAATGCCGCGATCTTGTGGCGCATGGGCATAAGGAAATTGTGTTAACGGGTGTCGATGTCACCAGCTACGGCCCTGATATTGGCGAAGATGGTTTGGGCAATCTGGTGCGCAATATACTCGACCACGTGCCCGAATTGCCGCGTCTACGGCTGTCGTCTATCGACGCGGTTGAAATTGACCCGACGCTTCTCGATCTTGTCATCCACGAGCCGCGCCTGATGCCACATCTGCATCTGTCTTTGCAAGCTGGTGACAATATGATTTTGAAACGTATGAAACGCCGGCACACACGCGAGCAAGCCATTGCGTTTTGCAACAAGCTGCTGGCCCAGCGCCCGGAAATCGTTTTCGGCGCAGACATTATTGCCGGCTTCCCCACCGAAACCGATGCCATGTTTGAAAACTCGCGCGCATTGGTCGACGCCTGTGGCATTGCGTGGCTGCATGTTTTTCCGTTCTCCCCGCGTCCCGGCACGCCTGCCGCGCGCATGCCGCAAATTCCCGGCGATGTCGTCAAAGCGCGTGCCGCCTCTTTGCGCGCCGCCGGTGCTGCGCAGCGCGTCAAAATGCTGGATAGCCGCGTCGGGTCGCACATGTCGGTGCTGGTTGAAAAACCAGGCGAGGGGCGCAGCCCGTGCTTCGCCCGCGTGGATTTAGAAAATGTGCATAGTACAGCTGACGCATTTGCGAGCGGCGAGATTTTGCCTATGCGCATAACCGGACATGATGGCGAGCGCCTACAGGGGCAGATTGACGACAAGCAGTTATCGGCAGGGCCTTCAATTTCAGCAGAGCCTTCAAAATGACCGGCTTACTTAGCCGTCTGCGCGCCGGACTTGGCCGATCGAGCAAAGCGCTGGGCGACAGCCTTGGCGGATTGCTAGGCGGACGCAAGCTATCGGCAGAACAACTCGATGAACTGGAAGACCTGCTGATTATGGCCGATCTGGGTGTCGCGGCGGCGGGCGAGATTGTGTCGGCTTTGAAACAGCGCAAAGACCTTGCCGATCTCGACGAAACACAATTGCGCGCGGCCCTCGCCGAAGAGATTGCCACTCTGCTGGCACCTGTTGAACACGCACTGGTGCTGCCCGCGATTAACGGCCCGAACGTGATTGTCATGGCCGGCGTTAACGGCGCGGGCAAAACCACCACGATTGGCAAGCTGGCGACGCGTTTTCAGGCAGACGGCAAATCGGTCATGCTGGCGGCTTGCGACACGTTTCGTGCGGCGGCTGGCGAGCAGCTTCAAGTATGGGGCGCACGCGCTGGTGTGCCCGTTATCACGGCAGCGCCAGGCAGTGATGCTGCCGGGCTGGCCTTCCGCGCGCTCGAACAAGCCATTGCGCAAAACATTGATATTTTGATTGTTGATACTGCGGGCCGCCTGCAATCCAACGCCACGCTGATGGAAGAGCTCGGCAAAATTACCCGCGTACTATCCAAGCTGGACCCCGAAGCCCCCCATGCCACCCTATTAGTCCTCGATGCGACGACGGGACAAAACGCACTGACGCAGGCGCAGGCTTTTTTGCAAACCGCGCAGGTTACTGGCCTGGTTATGACCAAGTTGGACGGCACGGCGCGCGGTGGGTGCCTTGTGCCTGTTGCCACGCAACTGGGCCTGCCTGTGCATTTTATCGGGGTTGGCGAGCAAAGTGATGATCTGCAGGAATTTTCGGCATCGAATTTTTCCCGCGCGCTGACCGGCATTGAACATTGATAGCTGGACAAAATCCGCCCCGAACAAAGCCAGATGAAAGGAAGCCAGATGCGCAAAACAATTGAAGAGTTCGGCCCGTTACTGGTGTTTTTCGTTTTAAACGCGCGCGGCGCGGACTGGTTTTCCCTGCCTGAAACGCAAAGCCTGTTTATCGCAACAGGCGGCTTTATGGCGGCGCTGGTTGTGGCGATTGCCTCGACCTATGCGCGTGGGGAGAAACCTAATAATTTGACCCTCGCCTCGGCTGGCTTCGTGCTGGTCTTCGGATCAATTACCTTGTTTTTACAAGATGAGATGTTCATCAAAATTAAGCCAACGCTGGTATATCTGCTCTTTGCGACAATTTTGACTTTTGGCCTCATGCGGCGACGCTCATATTTGCAAATGCTGATGGGCGACATGCTGCCTTTAAGCAGCGAGATCTGGCTTGTGCTGACCCGCCGCTGGACAATATTTTTTGTGTTTCTCGCGCTGTTAAACGAGGCCGTGTGGCGCACCCAATCAACCGATGTTTGGGTGAGTTTCAAAGTGTTTGCTATCTTGCCGCTAACCATTGGATTTATGGTGTTGCAAATGCCACTCTTGCGCAAGCATTTACCCGAAGATTTCAGTGAAAACCACAATAATGACGGCTAGTTAGCCAGCATCGAACGCTTCCGTTAATTCGATATCGGCGCCATGCGGGTGGCAAGGGCCGATGAACACATCTTCGCCTTCTGGCCCGTTATCGCCTGTCCACAAACGATACGACAAATGCGAAAATGACTGGATGTGGTCGTGATCCATTTTCAACCATGCTAACGGCGCATCCGGCGTCACTGTTTCCCCGGCTTGAGCAAACGCTGACTCGATCGCCATGCGTTGAGACACATCAAGATACGGCCATACAATTGAATGATAGAGAACAGTCGTTTGCCTTGGTGGGCGTTGCATGATCTGGGCCGCGACCCAACCTGCAGCATCAGCGCGCTGCAGTTCGGGCGGCGACGCGTCGGCAATCGACAATGCCGCCAGCAAGCGGGCGCGGCGCGCAGACATATCGCCCCACACCCACGCTTCAAGCGCGCGGCGGGCTTCGGCGTCGTTAATTGCCACAGGGAACAAGTCGCACCCCGCGCGATCGGTGATTTCAATGTCGGCTTGCAGGGGCGGCGGCACGGCCCCGCGCCACTGCGTGGAAATGGTCAGCGCACTATCTGCGGCCCCCCACGTGACGGGACCGTTCGCAGTTTCAATTTCATAGTTGAATTTATCGAATAGTAAATTCAGGCCCGCGCTCGCCCCCATTTCACGCAGTCGAAGCGGCAATTCTGTGCGCCGCGCGATCTCGGAGAAGCCCAGTAATAAAATACCTGCGCGGCCTGTTTCATTGGTTTGCGGGGTACGGCGAAAAAACCGGCGCGCTTCGGCTTCATGCTGGATGAAACACGCAAGCACTGCGCGCGCCAGATCAGGTTTTTTGTCAGCTGCAAAAACGCCGCCACAGCTTTCAAAATGCGGGGCCAGACCCGCGTCCCCTCCTAGGGCATTGAAATGGATGAAACCTGCAAGGCGCAACGGCACATTGTCGTCAAGCGGATCACCTACCCACCCACGCGTCAGTGAGGCGACAATACCGTCGGCTTTAAAATTTTCGAGACATATTTCCAGAACAGCTTTTGTTAAAGGCGAGCCGAGCAGGTCGCAAGCATGTATCTGAGCTTCAAGGGCGTTGGCGATTCTTTCGCCGGTTTGGTTTTTTTTCACGTTATTCTTCAATCGTCCTTATATCGCGCAGCGAGTGCCTCAAAGCCGGGGGTTTGTGACCAGTCATCGGGTTCGCTGAAAGGTGCGAAAAGCGCCTGATCCTTGGTTTCTTGGAAATGGTGCAACGCCCAGTATACGCTTGGAAATGCGAGGCTGTCCCATGGAATTTCGTCCCAGCTAAACAGCTCAACTTCGGCGCTTTCTGGCCCAACAGCGATATCAGGAGATTTTAATTTGGCGCGATAGAAGATTTGCACCTGCGAGATGCGCGCCACATTATAGACACCCAGCAAA
The DNA here is from genome assembly GCA_002469805.1 of Rhodobiaceae bacterium UBA7378. GTDB lineage: Bacteria > Pseudomonadota > Alphaproteobacteria > RS24 > RS24 > UBA7378. The sequence continues at coordinate 15,361 of DKNW01000050.1, read as the reverse complement.
GCGTCGATCTCGACATCGGCGCATGCTTCCTCATGCGCTTCTCGGGCCGCACCCTCGGCAATCGTTTCACGGTTTTCCATGAAGCCCGCCGGTAGGGTCCAAAACCCGATACGCGGCTCGATCGCCCGCTTGCACATTAAAATCTTGTCTTCCCAGACGGCCACCACGCCCGCGACAATTTTTGGATTTTCATAATTTATCAGACCGCAATGGTCGCAAATGTTGCGGGTAAACGCGTCACCATCTGGCACGCGTTTGGAAAAAGACATGTCATTCTGATACGCACGTGACTGGTCTTTGAACGTCATTGGCTTGCCTCCGATGGGTAGAGATATGGCAGAATTTCAGTGTTCAGACTATCACGATCCAAAGGTCCGGCAAAACGGGAGACCACCCGGCCTTCCGCGTCGATAACAAATGTTTCGGGCACACCATAAACGCCAAAATCGATCGCCACCTGGCCGCGTCGATCAACACCGATACTGGCGTAAGGGTTTCCCAAGGAGCCCAGAAACCGCCGCGCTGCGTCGCCATCATCTTTATAATTCAGGCCGAAAACTTTGACCCCGCCAGCCGCCAGTGCCATGAGATGGGGATGTTCAGCACGGCACGGGCCACACCAGCTGGCCCAGACATTCAAAATAACCGGCTCGCCAGTCACAAGATCTGCAGTTTTAAGGCCCACACCGTCAAGGGCTAGACCGGGTAATTGGAAATCAGGCACGCGCGTACCTGTAAGCGCTGAAGGCAGGCGTGTCGGATCGCCAGCAAATAGCGCGACATAGAACAGCGCGAAAAGAATAAGACCGCCAAACAGCGGAAACCAGCGCCGCAAAGTTGCCAGATTGGAAAATCGTTCCTTAACCGGTGCTTTAGAGGGCGCCATCGCTTCCACTCTCATCACTATCCCCGCCAGCCTGTAGTGCGGCGAGACGCTGGCGCGCGGCGCGTAAGCCTACAAAACTGACGACAATCAGCCCGACAAGCGCGCCGAAAGTAAACACATAGCTGGCATATATATATCCGGCAAACATGGCTCAGGCCTCTTCCTGTCGGACCCGCAAACGCTGGCGCAAAACCTCCGTCTGCATGCGTGTCAGCGTGACGGCGAGGAAAACAAATAAGAATGCCAGCCCCATAACGAGCAGAGGGTAGAGAAAATCGGCATGCAGGGCTGGTCGCCCAAACCGCGATACGCTGGCAGGCTGGTGCAACGTGTTCCACCAATCGACCGAAAACTTAACAATCGGCACATTAACGAACCCGACAAACGCTAAAATAGACGTCGCCCGGGCCGCGCGCCCATAATCGTCGATCGCTTCCCACAGCGCGATATAGCCCAGATAGACAAAAAACAGCACCAATACGGATGTTAGACGTGCGTCCCAGACCCACCATGTGCCCCACATGGGTTGACCCCACAAAGCCCCAGTGACCAGCGCAATCAGCGTGAACACAGCGCCCACTGGCGCGGCCGCGCGTGCGGCGAGATAGCCCAGCGGATGGCGCAACACCATGGCCAGCACGCTAGCAAAAAAGATAAAACTATAAGCAAACAGTGCCATCCACGCTGCGGGCACATGCACAAACATAATGCGCACTGTCGCGCCTTGCTGATAATCATCCGGTACGCCAGCAACCATAAACAAGCCGCCGCCGAGCACCGCCAGCGCTACCAACCAGAGCGGCATATGAAGCCGCGCTGCAAGCCGCATAAACCGTCGCGGATTGGCGTAAAGAGCAGATAGATTTTCCAATCGTTCAAGCATGATGTCTCCTAACGTGGCGGGCAAAGCGTGTCAAAGCGGCATCTTCGCCAGTATCGCCGCTGGCGCCATATGTATCTTGCCATGCCCCCATATACAGACCCATACAACTCATATATGACGCCCGACCATTTAGCGCAATCCAGCCCGCAACGCCGCCGCAATGGCAGGCGGTGCCAGAAAAACAGTGGCCGTGCTAATCAGCGCCAGCACGCCCAACGCCGTGACATCAAGCGTACCCGGCACGCTCAGCGCTGTCGAAAGCGCACCTGCGCCAAACACAATCACCGGTACATAAAGCGGCGTGACGATTAACACAGTCAACAATGCCGCGCGTCGCACAGCAACAGCCAGTGCCGCGCCAATACCCCCCAACATAACCAACGCCGGTGCACCGGTCAGCATGGTCGCCATGACCGGCAAAACGCTCTCGGGGTGAATATTCAACAACAGGCCCGCTACCGGCAGTGTGATAAGCACCGGCAGAATAATACCGGCAAAATGCGCTGCAATTTTGGCGATCACCGCCCATTCGAGCGCAACCGGCAGCAAGAATAACTGGTCGAGACTGCCGTCTTCGAAATCCGCCTGAAACAAGCGATCGAGCGACAATAAAACCGCCATCAGCATGATGACCCATATCAGGCCGGGCGCGAGGCGCTGCAAGAGCGCCAGTTCTGGCCCGATACCAAACGGCATCAGCGTCACGCATATAAACACAAAGGCGAGCACGGGCATAAGATGCCCACCGCGCCAAACAAGACGCAATTCGCGCATAAACAAGCTGCGTAATGTCGCCGCCGTCTTCATGCGCCGAGCACCAGTTGACGGTTTGCAACACCAACTTCTTCATGCGCGGCGATAATCGCCAACCCACCAGCATCAGCATGCGCGCGTACCAGCGTGTCAACGAGCTTCCTGCCTGCATTATCAAGCGCCGTGTAAGGCTCATCCATCAACCATATGGGACGAGGAATGCCTACCAGACGCGTCAGCGTCAATCGCCGCTTTTGCCCCGCAGAAAGCGTTGCTACCCGCTGGTCGGCCTGCCGCCGCAAGCCAGCATACGTCAATAAATCATCTGTATTAGCCGCCATGGCTGGAGCAAACAGAGCCGTGTCATAATCAATCGTCTCGCGTGGCGTGAGCGTGGGTTTCAAGGCATCGGCATGGCCTAGATAATGGCAGTGGGGTGCAATATCTCGACCGTCATGAACGCCCGAAATCGCGACATGACCTGCCGCCGGTGCAAGTAAACCGCATATCATGCGCAGCAGCGATGTCTTGCCCGCGCCATTCGCGCCGGTTACGTGCAGCACTTCACCAGCGCCAAGTGCAAAACCTAGATCAGAAAAAATCACCCGCACGCCGCGCGCGCAGGCGAGGTTTTCTGCGCGCAACGACACTGTTTCGGCTAAATCTGGCCTATATAGACGGCCACCCTCAGCATTTGAAAAATATTCTGTCTTCACCATTTCCATTTTCGCTGGAAAACATTATAGTCGCGCCAATTAGCGGGTTTTCGAACCCCTGACAAGATTCTGGCACACAATATGAGGAGCGTAACATGGCGCAGCGCAAAAAAGCATCCACAGTTTCCAGCCACCCTAATAGTTTCAAATCGCGCCGGACGCTCAAAGTCGGCAATAAAACATATGTCTATTACAGCCTGAAGGCCGCCGAGAAAAACGGCCTTGAAGGGATCTCCAAGCTGCCCAATTCGATGAAGGTTCTGCTTGAAAACTTGTTGCGCCATGAAGACGGGCGCACGGTTACAGCTGACGATATCAAAGCCGTTAAAAGCTGGCTGACGCGGCGCAAATCCACCCGCGAGATTGCTTACCGCCCGGCCCGCGTGCTGATGCAAGACTTCACCGGCGTGCCAGCCGTTGTTGATCTGGCGACAATGCGCAACGCCATGGAAGAAATTGGCGGCGACGCAACAAAGATTAATCCGCTAACGCCGGTAGATCTGGTTATTGACCACTCGGTGATGGTCGACCATTTCGGCACTGCTGGCGCGTTGAAAGAAAACGTATCTCTGGAATATAAGCGCAATGGCGAGCGTTATGAGTTTCTCCGCTGGGGCGCGCAAGCCTTTGAAAACTTCCGTGTGGTTCCCCCAGGAACCGGTATTTGCCATCAAGTCAATCTTGAACATCTGGCTCAAACCGTGTGGACCCGCAAGGAACGCTTAAACGGTAAAACGGTTGAAGTTGCCTACCCCGATACGCTGGTCGGCACCGATAGCCATACCACTATGGTGAACGGCCTTGCTGTTCTTGGCTGGGGCGTTGGCGGCATCGAGGCCGAAGCTGCCATGCTGGGCCAACCCATCTCTATGCTGCTACCTGAAGTCATTGGCTTTGAGCTGACCGGTAGCTTATCTGAAGGCGCGACGGCCACTGATTTGGTGCTGACCATTGTTGAAATGCTGCGCGCCAAGGGCGTGGTCGGCAAATTCGTCGAATTTTATGGCACCGGCCTCGATTATTTGTCGTTGGAAGATCAGGCGACCATTGCGAATATGGCACCGGAATATGGCGCAACATGCGGATTCTTCCCCATCGATCAGGATACGGTGGGGTATCTGAAAGCCACCGGACGCGGCAAAGCCCGCACCGAACTGGTTGAGAAATACGCCAAAGCGCAAGGCATGTTCCGGACAAAACGTTCTCCAGCTCCAGTTTTCACATCCACACTTTCGCTTGACCTTGGCGATATTCGCCCAAGTCTGGCCGGGCCGAAACGCCCGCAAGACCGTGTACTGCTCGACAATATGGCACCCGAATTTGATGCGGTACTGACCGAGCAAGGCGTTAGCGCGCGGGCAAAAACCAAACGCGTACCGGTCAAAGGCGCTAAGCACGACATTGGACATGGCGATGTTGTTATCGCGGCGATTACATCATGCACAAACACGTCCAACCCAAGCGTTATGCTAGGAGCTGGGCTTATTGCTCGCAACGCGGTGCAACGCGGCCTTCAGGTGAAGCCATGGGTGAAAACCTCGCTGGCCCCTGGCTCGCAGGTCGTGACTGAATATCTGAAAAAAGCCGGTCTGCAAAAACCATTAAACGCACTGGGTTTTAATCTGGTTGGGTATGGTTGCACCACCTGCATCGGTAATTCTGGTCCGTTAGAGCCTAGCATTTCCGAAGCCATCAGCAAAAACAAGCTGGTGGTAACGTCCGTCTTGTCGGGCAACAGAAATTTCGAAGGGCGCGTCAGCCCAGATGTCCGCGCCAATTATCTGGCATCGCCAATGCTTGTAGTAGCCTATGCCATTGCCGGCACAGTCAATGTCAATCTGGCGACAGACCCGCTTGGTACGGACAAAAAAGGCAATCCGGTTTATCTAGCTGACATCTGGCCGAGCAATCATGAGATTGCAGAGACCGAACGCTCTTGCGTGACACCATCGATGTTTCGCGATCGCTACGCCAATGTGTTTGCGGGCGATGCGAGCTGGCGCAAGGTCAAATCGCAGAAAGGTATGACATTCGATTGGGACGGCAAATCGACTTATGTTCAAAAACCGACTTTCTTCGAAGGATTGACGGCAGAGCCTGCCGACGTTGCACCTGTTACCGACGCTCGGATTTTGGCCCTGCTGGGTGACAGCATCACCACCGACCATATTTCGCCCGCCGGATCGATTAAAGCCGACAGCCCGGCTGGTAAATATCTGAACTCCAATAAAGTGAAGCCGCTCGACTTTAACTCATACGGGTCGCGCCGCGGCAATCATGAGGTGATGATGCGCGGCACATTCGCCAATATCCGCATCCGCAACCACATGGCACCGGGAACGGAAGGCGGCTTTACCAAGCTGCAACCCGCGGGTCGCAAAATGTCGATTTACGATGCAGCCGTTGAATACAGCAAAAACGACACGCCGCTGGTTGTGTTTGCCGGCAAGGAATACGGCACAGGTTCAAGCCGTGACTGGGCGGCCAAGGGCACGCGTCTGCTAGGCGTACGCGCGGTAATTGCTGAAAGTTTTGAGCGTATCCACCGATCCAATCTGGTTGGCATGGGCGTGGCACCATTGCAATTTACTGGCGATGCGAGTTGGGAGAAACTGAAACTGGACGGCACGGAAACAGTGACCATTAAGGGGCTCGAGGGCAAAATCAAACCGCGCCAGAAATTTGATATGGTCATCAAGCGGGCCAATGGCAAAACCCAGACCGTGAAGCTTCAGAGCCGCATCGATACGCAAGACGAAGTCGAATATTTCCAAAATGGCGGTATTCTGCAATTCGTTCTGCGCCAATTAGCGGCCTAAAAATATCGCTTAACTTTATTGCCTAATTGTCGAGATCTGCTGCGGTCGCCATAAGTTGCGCGGCGGCAGATGTCGGCAGGCGCAATGCCCAACCACCGAAACGTGCGTTCAACGCAGCGGCAATTTCGCGGGTTTCATTGCCAGCTTCATCATTTTCTTGCGCCTTTTCGTCTGGCACCGGCTTATCGTCTGATACAAGGGCCCGCGCGCGCGTCCACAAGGTTGTTGCCGCGCCGACACTTTCAAAGCGCACAATCAGACCGTTTGTGTAATGCAACTCAAGCGGCACGCCAGCATCAAAATTAATCGCGCTATCGGGTGATACATCCTCTAGTTGCAATCGCGAAAAACCGGCCAACCAGCGCTCAGCCCCGGGCTTATTCCAGCTTCCATTTGGCATACGTTCAATGCTATGGCGCGTCTCGCCATTGGCAAAACGAACCTCGGCTAGCTGGTCTTGCTCTTGGTGGGGGAAAGACGGATCAAGCCACGCGCCTATTTGGTCATTGCGCGGCAAGCGCCCGCGTGCCAGCCATGTCTGCGCGCTGTCGGCTAGTCGCACATAAAAATTACGCGTCACCGTCCCCAGTTGCTTAACCTGCTGAACGGCAGCCACTTCGCTGGTTTCTTCCTTGCCCAACAAGACATCGGCCAGCACATTTGCATCCTTATCCAACACGCGGAAACGAATAGCCTTGCCAAATTCTTCGGGCACTACAAGCGATAGCGCGCGATGCCATTTCGCCTGCGCCGTGCGCGCGGCTTGCGTTTGCAAGCCAGCCAGCGCCAGCAATGTCTCGTTAACCAACTCCTGTTGCGCCGGGTAATCATCACGCTCGCGCATCACCCAACCCTCTGGCGTGCGGGTGAATGACAGCGTCACAGCACCGGACATGCCGCGACCATGCACGATCTCAAGCATGTGGGCGGTATCAATTTTTTCCGCAAATCCGGGCAAAAGGTTTTCAGCCGGGGGCACGGCATTAACGGGCCGGTCAGCCAAAATCGCGATAAGGCCCAGCGTAAAGCACGCGGCAGCCAGTGCCGATAGGGGTTTAACCAAGCGCCACATATCCATCACGCACCCTCTTTTGGCGGCGCATCACGCAACCCGCCCGCGATTTGCGTGGCGCGTCGGCGACGCCGTTGGTGCCAAGCCAAAGCCAAAGCCGCCAGTCCGACAATGATTGGCATGACAACAATATTGGCGAAGGTCACACGCGTGGCGAGCGTATCAATATCTCGGCGCAAATTTCCCTGCACATCGCGCAGCGCCTTGCGCGCGCTGACAAGCTCGGCACGATATTGGCGCGCGGCGCGTTCGGCATCGCCCAGCTGTGCGCCATCGCGCTCGATACGGTCAAGCTCGCCCTGTGCAGCCTCAATGCGAGCGACTAGGTTTTCTTCTTCTGCCAAATATTGCGACTCCGCCGCGCGACGCAACGCTTCAACCCGCGTAAAGGGTCGCGCGACACGCTCGCGCCCGCGCAGGGAAATCAGGTCGCTAGAGCCCATCAGATTTTCAACTGCGTTCAGTAGAAACTTTCCATTATCCGCAATCGGTACGCCGAAACGCTGACCGAGGTAATTTTGTTCGCTGACCCAGAAGCGATCGTCAAAGAAATCGCTATCTGCAAAAATAACAATATTGGCGGCATCAGTTTCTGACAGGTGATCTGCGTCACGCGCGCGTGCGCCCTTCTCGGTCGATGCGTCGGGCGGCCCTTCAGGGAACAAGGTGGTCACAGGCCCGTTCAGACGCGCAGCTATGGTATAAGGCGCATCACCCGGCTCGAAGCGGCGCTGCAAATCATCCGGTGTTGGCGCGCTCAACACATAATCGCGTGCCATGAGCGTTGCATCCGATGAACTGGTCACCAAAGGGGTCAAGGTTGTACCCGCATCACGTACCGGCACCAGCGCGCCCACTGTGCCTAGATTAAGGCGATCGATATTGGCCGTAATGAGATCATCTTGCGCCATTTCCGCATCCGACAAGGCCATCCATAAAATATAATCGACCAGCGCGCGCCGCGCATCGCGGCCGGCGGCAACACGTTGGGCACGCGCGCGATCCGCAATAATCAGCCCATCATCCATTTGCACGCCCCAATTCGCCATCAAAGCCGGCAGATTCGACTGCTCGGTATAACCGCGCAAAGGCTCATTGTTTGGCCCGGCCGTGAGGCTGACCTCAGAATGGGGATCAACAAAGGCGATAACGCGACCACCGCGCATGACAAACTGGTCTATGGCATAGCTTTGTATATCGCTGAGCGGCCGTGGATGCGCGAGCAAGATGACGCTAATGCGTTTGGGAATGCGTACATTATCGATCGGAATAAATTCAACCTCGAAACGGTCGGTCAATTCGGCGTAAATCAAAAATGGCTGCGACTGCCCGCGCATTGCGGCCAAAATGCCGCCTGCGCCTGTATCCAGCGGCAAGTTTGAGATAATGCCGAGCACTGGTTTTTCCGGCACGGACAGATTATCCACCAGCCGCGCCAAGTCATATTCCAGATATTGCTGGCGCGCGTCGGCGAAAAACGGGATGACTTCAACATTATCGATGAGGTTCGTGCCGACCAGCCCGAAATACACAATGTCGCCATCACCCACAGGCTGCGCGACCAGACCTTGCGCAACAGCTTGATCTTCAGCTTCTGAGAACGGGGCCGGATCAATTATCTGCAGATCAACCATGCCATTGGCGGCGTTGGTCATCTCTTCCAGCATATCGCGCACGCGCTGGGCATATATCTGCACAGCGGGCTGGCTGGCGGCAAGGTCACGCGAATAATAAAATTTCAGCGTTACCGGCTCATCAAGGCGCGCCAGAATATTACGGGTGCCCGGGCTAAGCGTATAGAGGCCTTGCTCGGTCAGGTCGAGCCGAGCACTGCGCAAAAACACAGCGGCGAACACATTAATGCCGACAAAAATAACCAGCAGTAAAGCCAGCGATATGAGGTGCGGGCGCCGCATTAATTATCTCCCCGCTTCATATCTACAATGATAGCTGTCGCCGCCAGAAAAACACCAATGAGACTGACAAAGAAGACCAGGTCGCGCATGTCGATAACGCCGCCGGTTATAGCGCGAAAATGGGTTAGAAAACTAAAGCCTGCCAGCGTGTCGACAAGAGCAGCAGGCGCCCAGCCGCGAAACACTTCAATGACCAGCGGCGCCCCTGAAACCGTAAACAAGAAACACACGACAACCGAAACGACAAACGCGATAACCTGATTGCGGGTGCACGCAGACACGCAAGAGCCGATGG
>DKNW01000050.1:0-5709 GCA_002469805.1 Rhodobiaceae bacterium UBA7378 | reverse complement strand
AGACACGCAAGAGCCGATGGCGAGATATCCGCCCGCCAGCATGAGGCTGCCGAGATAGCCTGCGAGAATGACACCATTGTCCGGGTCGCCCAAATAGTTGACACTCAACCAGATCGGGAAAGTGAGAAAAAGTGCGAGACCCGAAAACCCAAGCGCCGCAAGATATTTGCCCAGGACCACGGCGCTAAGGGGCACAGGCAGGGTCAGCAGCAATTCAATCGACCCATTGCGCCGCTCTTCAGCCCATAGGCGCATCGAAATCGCGGGTAGAAAAAACAGATAAAGCCACGGGTGAAACAAAAAGAAACTGACAAGATCTGCCTGCCCCATTTCGAAATAACCGCCCAGATAAAAGGTCGACAGGCCCGTCGCCAGTAAAAATACAACAATGAACACAAACGCCAGCGGCGTTGCGAAATAGCTATTAAACTCGCGCCGTGTCACCAGCCCTATTTGCCGCATCATAACGAAAGCTCCGCGTCTGCCCCGCGCGTGAGGTCACGAAACACATCATCAAGGCGTCCTGCATCCAGCGCCAACCCTATAACACCGTCTGATTTTTGCTCGACAAGCGCTTGAACTTTGGCAAATAACGCCGTCGGTGTATCCGCGCTGGTAGGGTCGTTTAACACATGAAATATGGTTTCTTCGCCACGGATTTCGCTTTCCGCACGCACGCCGGATAATGTTTCCAGATGCGTACCAAATGCGCCCGCGACCGCGCTGGCAACTGTAACCACCACGGCACCATGATAAGCCGAACGCGCCGCCAGTGCCGATGGCGTGCCTTCAACAATCACCCGGCCACGATCAATAATCATAGCGCGCGTGCAAATCGCATCGACCTCTTCGAGAATATGCGTCGAAATGATGATGGCCTTGGCGCGCGCCATCTCCTTGATTGCCGCACGCACCTGATGTTTCTGGTTCGGGTCAAGCCCATCCGTGGGTTCATCCATGATCAGAATATCCGGGTCGTGAACAATTGCCTGCGCGAGACCTACACGCCGCCGGAAACCTTTCGACAATGTGTCTATCGGCTGATCGAGAACTCCATGCAGTTCAGTCGTCTCCACGGCCTGTCCCATGGCCTGCCGGCTAGCGGCTTTGTCCATGCCTCGAATACGGGTAATAAATTCAAGAAACTGGCGCGGCGTCATATCCGGCCAAGCTGGTGCACCCTCGGGCAAATAGCCCATGAGTTTTTGCGCCGCGAGCGGGTCGTGGCATATATCGATGCCGCCAATGTGCGCTGTGCCGGAAGTCGGACGCAAATATCCTGTGATCATTTTCATGCTGGTAGATTTACCCGCCCCATTGGGCCCCAAAAAGCCCAACACTTGGCCACGCGACACCGAAAAACTAACCGCGTCAACAGCGCGAAAATCATCGAAGTCTTTCGTCAGGTTTAAAACATCAATCATGGCTTATGAGATAGGTGACGCGTTCATTTCTTGCAAGCCGAAAAGAGTAGACCCGGCGCGATCTGATCAAGGGAGGACCATCATACGCACGCCGGGTCACTTCTGAGGGCAGATATAATTTGCCAAATGATTGAGCCGGAAGAAGGGCGAAATTATGACAATATTGGGGCAAATATCGGAAAAACCGCATACCGCTTCTTGCATCCGCCCTTGCATCTGTTGGCGCAACACGCCAGCATGGGGCATGCCGCCGTCAAAACCGCTGATTATTGTCGCCAATGCCTTTGAACGCGAGCGTAAGCTGGCCCAGAAAAAGCCCGCCAGAATTATGTGGTCGCGCGCCGAACTTGGCGATTTGCTAGGCTGTTACGGGCGCCATGTCGCCGCAGGCATCTGGCGCGATTACGCCATTGATGACGGGGTTGAGCACGCGACTTTTTCCGTTTTCCGGCATAGCAGCGAAGTGCCGCTTTATAAAATCGAAAAAATACCGGCCTTGCGGCGCAAACAGGGCGAATATTGCGTGCGCGGTATGGATGGGCGCATACTACGCCGCGGTCACACACTTGCGGTTCTATTGCGGTTTTTCGACCGCAAAAGCCTGCGCGTCCTGTCTTGATCTCGTCGATCTTAAGCAAATCCGGTTTGCCCCAAAAGAAAACCCCGACGCGGTGCGCCGAGGCTCTCAAAATCCAGTTTAGAAATCCAGATTATGTGCTGGCTACTCACGGTCACCCATGAATTGCAACAGCAGCACAAACAGATTGATAAAATCGAGATACAGGCGCAGGGCACCGTAAATGGCCTTTTTCTCGGCAACTTCTGTCGTATCGCCAGCATAATAGATACGCTTGATGTCCTGCGTGTCATAGGCAGTAAGGCCGGCGAAAATCAACACACCCAAAACGGAAACCGTCATGTGCAGGGCTGAACTACCGACGAAAATATTGACGACCGACGCCAGAATAATGCCGATCAGTCCCATGAACAAAAACGCTCCCAGCGGGGCCAGATCGCGCTTGGTTGTGTATCCGTACAGGCTCAACGCACCAAACGAACCAGCTGTCACCAGCAGGGTCCGCACTACACTCACGCCGGTGAACATCAACAGCACATAAGACAGGGACATCCCCATCAAGCCAGCGAAAACCCAGAACATGGTTTGCGCGCGTGCCGCCGACATCTTGTGCAGACGCGAGCCGAGCCATATGGCCATAATCAAGGGGGAGAAAGCCAGAACATAAATCAATGGTGTTGACGCAATGGCGAGATAGATGCCGGAAGCCGCGCCAAAGTAAGCGGCAGCCGCCGTGACCAGCAGGCCGAGCGACATGTAGTTATAGACTTTCGTCATGTAAATCCGCAGGCCGGCATCAATTGACCGAGCGCGTGCTTCGCCAGCTACCGAGGCGGGGGTGTCATCTTGTGACCAACGATCAGACATAGATCTTCCTTTCCTAGAGAGAACAGTTCTAACTAATATCAGCTTTCAATGCGGCAATTTCAAGGCCTATTCGGTGCGTAAAACCAGTGCGCTTGGTGCCCGCAGGGCAGAATAGGTGCCGATCAGCCCCAAAACCACTGTCAGCACCGTGGCACCGACAACCGTGGTGGCAAGCGTCGCGGGCAAAAATACCCACTCCGCCTGCATTGCGCCGACCACCAGCGCCCAAGACGCTACTGTACCGGCCAATGCCGCGATTAACGCCGCGCCTGCGCCCATCAGCATATACTCCAGCATAAAGGCGGTCAGAATACGTAAGCGTGTCGCGCCCAGCACTTTCATCACCACCGCATCATACACGCGCGCGCGATGCCCAGCGGCCATGGCACCAGCAAGCACTAAAATACCAGCCAGCAAAGTCACAACACTCATGGCACGCACGGCGAGCCCAATATTCTCAATGATGCCGCTGGCTGCCTCAAGCGCCTCCTTGACGCGGATAATGGTGATATTGGGGTAAGCCAGTGCCACACGGCGCGATAATTCGGCCTCGCTTTCTGGTGCCATTGTCACCGTCGTCAGATAAGTGTGCGGCGCGCGCGCGATGGGCTCGGGCGAGAAGATCATAAAGAAATTGAGCCCGCCAGACGCCCAGTCGATTTTGCGCAAATTATATATAGTCGCCGTCAGCGGACGCCCCAAAACATTTACTGTCAACGTATCGCCAATGCCAATATCAAGGCCTGCGGCGATCTCGGCATCAAAAGATACAAGCGGCGGCCCTTCATAATCTGGCGCCCACCATGCCCCGTCGACAATCTCGCCGCCTGAGGGCGCGGTGCGGCCATAGGTCAGACCGCGGTCGCCACGCAACACCCATTCGACATCAGGGATAGGGCTCAGCGCACTGGAAGCAACGCCGTTCACGGCCATAATTTGACCGCGTAGCATCGGGCTTTTGTCGATTTTTTCGATACCGCCGGTGCTTTCAACCAGTTGGACGAACCCATCTATCTGGTCAGGTTGAATATCGAGAAAGAAAAACGCCGGTGTGCGCTCGGGCAAATCACCGCTGATCTGGGCATTAATATTGCCGTCCAGCATGGAAATCGTCGACAATAGCGTTACCGACAGCCCCATGGATAAAACAACGGCCCGTACTGGCGCATTTGGCCGGGTAATATTGCTCATGGCAAGACGCCATTCGGGTTGGCGCGGCCGACCCGCCATGCGCACGGCTTGTACCAGCACCCAGGCCGTCGCCCGAAGTGCCAGATAAGATAATGCGACCCCGATGGCGAACCAAACCGCAATATCAGTGCGCTGGGCAATCGCCATGGCAAGGACTAACAGGCCAACAAAACATACGCCGATGGCGACCAGATATTTGCGCGCCGGCATCACCGCCTCACTATCCGTGGTTTGACGGAACAGGCTCGCGACGGAAACCTTTTCCACCTTGCCCAGCGGCCACAAGGCAAAACCGGCGGCTGACAAAACACCGAAACCGGCCGCAGCCAGAAGCGGGCCCGCATAAATATCCGGCACCAGCGCCACGGGCAAAATCGTGCCAAATAATGTCTGCACCCCATAAGGTGCCAGCGCTCCCAACACCAGTCCGAGCGCGATGGCGCAAACCGACAGCGCAGTAATCTGCAATGCATATATTTTGAAAATGAACCGACCCGACCCGCCCAATGCTTTGACAATGGCGATGGTCTCGCGGCGGCGCTCCAGATAGGCGGTGATTGCATTACCAACTCCCACACCACCGACAACAAGCGCCGTCAGCCCAACAAGGGTCAAAAACAGCCCGAGGCGCTCGACAAACCGGCGCAGAGACGGCGAGGCGTCAAACCGGTCGCGCATGCGCCAACCAGCATCGGGGAAAGTTTGTTCCGCATTGCGTGCAATTTCTGCCAGCCGAGCGCGCGCGTTCTCGGTCGGCAGTTTCAGGCGATAGTGAAAATTGATCAGGCTACCCGGTTGCAGCAAACCCGCGGCGCGCAGCCCTTCAAAGCCAAGCATCAAGCGCGGTGCAAGCGGAAAACCGCCAGCCGACCTGTCAGGTTCACTGGCAATTTGGTCGCTCAACACAACGCGAATGGCACCGAGTTGCACAATCGCACCGGGCGCGATATCAAGCCTATTGAACAGGTCCGACTCGGCAACTGCGCCATAAATTTTTCCTGCCGGATCATCAACGACATTCAGAGCTGCTGCCAACGACATACCACTCGACAGTGTCATCTCGCCATAATGCGGATAGACATCATCAACCGCCTTGGCCTCAACCAGCAGTGTGTCGTTACTATGGCGAACCATCGCCCGCATGGTAGCCATACGTGACAATTGCGCCTGTTCCTTTAGCCACGCCAGTTCCGATGCAGAGGCTTCGCGGTGCACCAGCCGGAAATCCATGTCACCGCCCAAAATGGCTTGGCCCTGCGCTGCCATGCCCGCCACCATGGACGCTGATAGTGAGCCTACGGCGGAAATCGTAGATATCCCCAAAACAAGACACAAAAAGAAAATTCTGAAGCCAGCAAACCCGTGCCGCATTTCGCGCCGCGCCAGGCGCAATGCCAACCCCCAACCTAGTTTTGTGGGCTGCTCAGATGCCGTTTCAGACGCCAACAAAGACGCCATTATGATGCCGCCTTGGACGCGCTTACAAACTGGCCATCCTGCATAGTTTCCACGCGCCCGCACCGATCCGCCAGCGTGCGGTCATGGGTGATGAGTAATACAGTCGTCTTGCGCTCTTCTGCGAGCCGCAAGATCAAATCCATAATCTGACGCCCTGTATTCTGGTCCAGATTGCCGGTCGGTTCATCGGCA
>DKNW01000126.1:18067-18525 GCA_002469805.1 Rhodobiaceae bacterium UBA7378 | reverse complement strand
AACCGTGAACAGCTTTTCATCTGTGTCGCTAGCCCCGCCGCTGATATCTTGGTGCCTAGCAAGTGATTCCGACATGGTTGATCGGTTCAGCGATGTTGATCGGTTTTGTGTAAATATTCTTTCCGCCGATCAGCAAGGTATATCTAACGCCATGGCCCAACCCGGCACCCATGAAATCGAACAAGCGCTGATCAAAAATAGCGCCACGGGGGACCGGCGTCTCATGGGCGCGCTTGCCCATCTCGATTGCCTTATTCAAAACCGTATTACTGCTGGCGATCATATCATTTACATTGGTCATGTTGAGGATGCGGCCTGCTCGGAAAAATCCGATGCGCCGTTGCTTTATTTTCGCGGGGGCTATGCAGGTTTAGCTTAAGCCAGCACTGGGACGATAAACCGGAGGGTGTTTTATGCAGGTCGCATTTATTGGGCTTGGTGTTATGGGCTATCCCATG
>DKNW01000126.1:0-17761 GCA_002469805.1 Rhodobiaceae bacterium UBA7378 | reverse complement strand
TGGTGTTATGGGCTATCCCATGGCCGGTCATCTAGCCAACGCTGGGCATGACGTTACCGTTTACAATCGCACCGGAGCCAAAGCCGACGCATGGGTAAACGCGTATGGCGGGCACAGGGCATTGACGCCACGCGAAGCTGTGCGCGATGCCACTTTTGTGTTTACCTGCGTCGGTAATGATGACGATTTGAATGCGGTCATTGCAGGCGAGAATGGGGCCGCCGGGGGCATGGCTGCCGGCGCAACGCTTGTTGATCACACAACGACATCGGCAGATATCGCCCGCAAGCTTGCAGCCCAACTGGACGCGCAAGGGTGTCACATGCTGGATGCGCCCGTCTCTGGCGGGCAGGCGGGGGCTGAAAACGGCGCGCTGACAATTATGGTTGGCGGTACGCAAAGTGCCTTCGATGCCGCCGCACCTGTCATGGCGCATTATGCGCGGGCCGTGCGCTTCATGGGGGCTTCGGGTGCCGGTCAATTAACTAAAATGGTAAATCAGATCTGCATTGGCGGATTGCTACAAGGCTTATCGGAAGCGCTTTTATTTTGCGAAAAAGCCGGTCTTGACGGGCGGGCAGTCATTGACGTGATTTCCAAAGGTGCCGCCCAAAGCTGGCAGATGGAAAATCGTTTCGAGACCATGATCGATAATGAATTTGATTTCGGCTTCGCAGTCGATTGGATGATTAAAGATCTGGATATCTGCCTCGGCGAAGCTGCGCGCAATGGTGCGCCATTGCCGGTGACGCAAACTATTCGCGATTATTATGGCGATGTTCGGGAGATGGGCGGGGGGCGTTGGGATACGTCTAGTTTGATCGCGCGATTACGTGAAAATGATTAATTTATTAATAAGTAAATAAATTAAATAGAAATCAATATCAGAAAATAAGCCTATTTAAATTTATCTATAATTAAACAAAATATTTATCGGGATTATGACTTTTTAATTTGAAAGTTAAAAAGTGTTTGTTCGGTATTTTTGTTTCTTTTGTTCAGTTTTATTTTTCTCAATTTCGTTCTTTTTACGATGTCCACGCTTTTGGCTCACGTCATGCGTTTTATTGCTAGCGGCTTGTGGCGGCGGCGGTGGTGGTGGGCCATCGCCGTCCGCCGTGTCGGAAACGGATGCCGGCGTGGTTAGCGACACACCTCTCGCGCTCACCTTGAAAAACATTCCTGACGGGTGGGAAACCGACGCAGATATCTGGGCCGCTAGTTCGGAGTTTCAAGCCCAAAGAGGATTGCTTGATATCGGCGTCGCCTATGGTTATGCCGCTGGCGTGACCGGCGACGGGCAGGTCATCGGCTTTATTGATACAGGTCTCGACGACACGCATGCGGCTTTTAACGACGGGCGCGTGGTTTTTAACGACCGCTCTGGGCTTTCTTTGGCAGATGATGTGCAGCTTGACCACGGCACGTCCGTTGCGGGGGTTGCCGCCGCAAGCCGCGATGATGTGGCAATGCACGGTGTTGCTTTTAATGCCGACATCGCAATGTGGTCATTGCATATGAACGCCGAAGGCAATTTGACGATATCTAACGCTATTTTGAGAGATGCAGTCACCGGTCTTCAGGACAGCGGCGCCAAGATTATAAACCAAAGTTGGGGCTACAAGACCTTGCTCGCGCCAAGCCTTATAACCACCCAGGCCGCGTTCTTGGCCGGGCAATATCCTGACATGCTCGCCGAGATGCGGCGGGGCATGGCGGTACATGTGTGGGCTGCAGGCAATGAGGCGGGCGCGCAAGTTGCGGTTACGTCGGCGATTCCAATTCTATTTCCCGAACTGGCGGGGCTGAGCGTGGCGGTTGCCGCGCTTGATGAGAACGGCGTGATTGCCCCGGCGAGCAATCGATGTGGAGCCATGGCGCAAAACTGCCTTGCGGCGCCTGGCGGGGCGTCCGTGCCATCTGCTGCCGATACGATCGTACCGGCGGCAGGCGGCGGGTACGGTTATGCGCGTGGCACTAGCTATGCAGCGCCTTATGTTTCTGGGGTTCTTGCATTAATAATGGAGGCTTTTGGCGATCAGTTGTCCGTGCCTGAATATACGGCGCGGCTGCTGGCAACGGCGGATAATACCGGGGTTTATGGCAATGCGGCTGTTTATGGCCGCGGTGTAGTGGATGTCCGCGCGGCACTATCGCCAGCCGGTGCGTTAAACATTCCCATGCCCGATGGCGGGCTCACTGCGCCCAGTTCCAGCTTTGTTGGCGGCGGCTTGCTGCCAGAAGATATGCTCGAGCAATTGCAAAACGAAAAAATTATCGTTCTCGATACGCTGGGCACGCCCTTTGAGGTGCCGATGTCTGCATTTGTGTCGCCTGCCACTGAACCGGATACGTTGGGCCTTGTACCGACGCCTAAATTGGTAGCGCGCAGTGACGATGCCCAGTACTGGATCGGCGTGCCATTTGCGCAAGCGGCACATCTCGCGCCCGCAGCAGCGCCTTATTTACAAACTTATCGAGGCGCATCCGGCCGCATGAATGTCAATCATGCATCTATTCCTGCGATGCCCAACGTGGTTATCACGCGCTTTGCCGGGCGGGACGGTTATCGAGAAGATGGGCCGCAAGTGCTCGGCATATCGGCAAAATACCTACCCATGGCCAAAAATAGCAATGACAGTGGGATGGTTAGCTTTCACGGCGGCGTGGTTTTGGAAACAGCAGGATTACTGGGTAGCATCGGGCAGGGTGCGCTACAGACCGGCACGGGTCACACCACGTTTGTTGGACTTTCTGGCAACCGCCGTGTGTCAGCGACCATGCAGATCGGCTATCGGGCTGATATTGGTTTCAGTGCGCTAGAAGGTAGAAGCGCCAGTCTGGTGCGCGGCGCAAATGATATCATCTCCTCGCGCTTTGCCGTTGATCTTGATTGGCGGGGCTGGAATTTCGAGGTCGCTCAGCCGCTACATTTTGAGCAGGGTGATATAGATTTTCGTTTACCCGCACAGCGTCTACCAGGCGGGGATGTGATTTTCCGAGACCAAAGCCTTGCCATATCACAGACGCGGTCGATGGATATGCATATCGAAAAGGATTACGACGTTGGACCCATGACGTTGCGCTTGCAGGGAGATGCTGTTCTGGCTGGGTCGCGGCGCGATGAAACGCGCTTTGGCATCGGACTACACTGGCCGCTTAATGGCAGTTAAATGACGGTTAAGCCAGCAGGCGAGCGGCGTCGCGCGCGAAATAAGTCAGCATGCCGTCAGCACCAGCGCGCTTAAACGCGGTTAGGCTTTCCAGAATGATAGCGTCGCGGTCGAGCCAATCGCGCTCAATGGCACCGGCGAGCATGGCGAACTCACCGGACACCTGATATGCAAATGTCGGCACGCCAAATGATTGTTTGCACCGGCTTACAATATCGAGATAGGGCATGCCCGGCTTCACCATTACCATGTCTGCGCCTTCTTCGATATCGAGCGCGATTTCCTGCAAGGCTTCATCTGAGTTGGCTGCGTCCATCTGATAGGTGCGCTTGTCGCCTTTCAGCCGGTCGCCCGACCCGACAGCCTCGCGGAACGGCCCGTAAAACGCCGACGCATATTTTGCGCTATAGGCCATAATCAGCGTGTTGGTATGGCTTTTGGCTTCGAGCGCGGTACGAATGGCCCCGATGCGCCCATCCATCATATCGGATGGTGCGATGATATCGCAACCCGCCGCAACCTGGATTAGCGTCTGGCGCACCAGTGCCTCCACAGTTTCATCGTTCAAAATTTCGCCATCAGCCATCAATCCGTCATGCCCATGGTCGGTATAAGGGTCGAGTGCGACATCGCATAAAATGCCAATTTGCGGCACGGCAGATTTAATGGCTTGCGTTGCCCGACAAACCAAATTGTCGGGACTATAGGCTTGCGTCCCCTCGGCATTTCTAAGCTCTGCCGGTGTATTGGGAAAAAGTGCCAGCACCGGAATGCCCAGATCTGCGGCTTCACGTGCCGCTTCAACCGCGAGATCAATCGTCAGACGCTCGACGCCGGGCATTGAAGCGATAGGCGTGCGCGTATTCTCGCCGTCAATAATGAAAAGCGGCCAAATGAGATCATCAACGCTAAGCCGGGTTTCGCGGACCAGCCGGCGCGACCAGTCGCTCTGGCGCAGGCGCCGCAAACGAGTTTCTGGAAATTTTCGGTTTATCATTGGTTTCTCCGGTTCCCGCGTATTCATAGCGCGCCTGTCCGATGGCGGCAATCTCTTCGTAAAGGGCGTGTGGCGATTGCAGGGGCCCACCGAAAGGGTGTACAAAGTGGCATCGTAGGAGGGTTTATGTTTACCGAGGAACAAAAGGCCATTCAGGATATGGCGTATGACTTCGCCATGTCGGAAATGGCACCGCACGCGTCGAAATGGGATGCGGAAAGAATTTTTCCAACCGATGTTTTGCGCGAGCTTGCAGCGCTAGGGTTTGCTGGCGTTTATGTGGGCGAAGAACATGGCGGGTCGGGATTAAGCCGACTTGAGGCAGCGCTTGTGTTTGAAGCACTGTCGGCGGGGTGCACATCGACCGCGGCCTATCTGACAATTCACAACATGGCGAGTTGGATGATTGACAGTTTCGGCAATGACAGCCAGCGAGCGAAGTATCTGCCGCCACTTATGCGCATGGATATGATGGCGAGCTATTGTCTGACGGAGCCAGATTCCGGTTCAGACGCGGCAGCTATGCGCTCGCGGGCCGTTCGCGAAGGCGATCATTATGTTTTGAACGGTGGCAAAGCATTCATTTCCGGCGCGGGCCAATCTGATCTTTACGTCGTGATGGTGCGCACGGGCGACGATGGTGCAGGTGGAGTTTCCTGCTTTTTGATTGAAAAGGACACGCCCGGCCTGAGTTTCGGTGCAAATGAGCGAAAAATGGGCTGGAACAATCAGCCAACGGCTCAGGTCATTTTCGAAGATTGTTGCGTGCCCGTCGAAAACCTGCTGGGTAATGAAGGCGAGGGCTTCAAATTTGCCATGAAGGGTCTCGACGGCGGGCGGTTGAACATTGCGGCCTGTTCGCTTGGTACGGCTCAGCGCGCTTTTGATAAGGCGCTGGCCTATGCTGGTGAGCGTGAGCAATTCGGCAGCAAGATTAGCGATTTTCAGGCGATACAATTCAAGCTGGCTGATATGGCGACAGATTTACAAGCCGCACGACTGATGCTGTATGACGCGGCCCGTGCGCTTGATGCTAATGATCCGGACCGCACGAAACGTTCCGCTATGGCTAAGCGATTTGTTACCGATACTGGTTTTAACGTTGCCAATGAAGCACTGCAGATCCATGGCGGGTATGGTTACTTGCAGGATTATGAGGTTGAGCGCATGGTGCGTGATCTGCGCGTTCACCAAATTCTCGAAGGTACAAACGAGATTATGCGCGTGATTATTGCGCGGCATTTGTTGAACGCATAATGGACGTTACTTTTGCCCAAAACGGCGCCAGCGGCGTTATCACGCTGAACCGACCGGCAGCGCTTAACGCGCTAACCCTATCGATGGTGCGAGACATAACCCCGGTGCTGAACCGCTGGGCGGGCGATGCCGCTATTTCCCATGTCATTATTGAAGGGGCAGGAGAAAAGGGATTTTGCGCGGGGGGTGATATTCGCGCCCTGCACGATTGGGGGCGCGCCAACGCGCCCGAGACTACCGGGTTCTACCGCGAGGAATACACGCTCAACCATCTGATCAAAACATTCCCCAAGCCCTATATCGCGCTCATTGATGGCATAACGATGGGGGGTGGCGTTGGTGTTTCGGTGCATGGTGCTTATCGCGTATCCACTGAAAACACGGTTTTTGCAATGCCGGAAACCGGCATTGGTTTGCTGCCTGACGTTGGGGGGACGTATTTTTTGCCACGCTTGCCAGGCTACATCGGCACGTATCTGGTACTCACTGGCGCACGGCTTCGCGCCGAAGATTTAGTGTATACTGGCATCGCAACCCAGTTTACGCCTGCGTCCCAATTGGTGGTGCTAAAACAACACCTCGCAGCGGGTGAGGATATTGCGGCGACGCTGGACGCGTTTAACCAAGACGTAGGCCCCGCACCGCTGGCAGACATGCGCGATGATATCGACGCGGCTTTTTGTGCCGATACGGTGGTCGATATTCTTGCAAAACTCGATGCCGCTAATACGCCGTGGGCCGCTGAGCAGACCGGCATTATTAATACAAAATCGCCCATGAGTGCTGGTGTCGCCCTGCATCAGATGCGGGTCGGGGCGCAAGCTGATTTTGACGAATGTATGCGTATGGAAATGCGGGCCGTAACGCGCCTCATGGCGCGCCCAGATTTTTATGAGGGTGTGCGGGCCGTTATTCTAGACAAAGACAACGCACCGGCTTGGACGCCGCCACATCACGGCGCGGTTACAGCGCAGGACATTGAAGCTATATTTGCGCCGCTGGGCGCGGATGAACTTAAACTTGGAGAGACACATGGCTGAAATTGGTTTTGTTGGTCTGGGGAATATGGGGCTGCCAATGGCGAAAAACCTCGCCGCCGCTGGACATAATGTAGCGGGGTTCGACCATGTGGACGCGGCAATGCGAGAGTTGGGGACAGCGAGCGGCACAGCGGCTAATGATATCGCGGCGGCTGTTTCGCAGGCAGAAATTATTGTCACCATGCTACCAGCCGGGCGTCATGTCGAGGAGGTATATCTGGGCGATGCGGGTGTGCTGGCATCTGCCAAGGCAGGTGCGTTATTGATCGATAGTTCGACGATTGATGTCGACACAGCGCGGCGCGTCAGCGGCGCGGCACTGAACGCCGGTTTTGATATGGTCGATGCGCCAGTTTCGGGCGGCGTCGGTGGGGCGTCGGCGGGCACGCTAACCTTTATGGTCGGCGGCTCGGATGCAGCCTACCGTCAAGCGCAGCCGGTGCTTGAGGTTATGGGTAAGAATATTTTCCATGCCGGTGCCAGTGGCAATGGTCAGGTTGCCAAGATTTGCAATAATATGCTGCTGGGCATTTCCATGATCGGCACATGCGAGGCATTTATGTTGGGCGAGAAACTGGGTTTGGACGCCCAGACATTCTTTGATATTTCGTCAACCGCGTCGGGCCAGTGCTGGTCGATGACGAGTTATTGCCCAATGCCCGGGCCGGTGCCTGCCAGCCCGGCCAATAATGACTATCAGGCTGGTTTCACAGCGGCGATGATGTTGAAAGACCTTGTCCTGTCGCAAGAAGCTGCCCAGACAGCGACCTGCGAGACGCCAATGGGCGCGCGCGCCACATCGCTCTATCAGCAAATGTCAGAAGCCGGTGCAGATGGTCTCGACTTTTCGGGCATTATGCGCATGTTACAAGGCGAAATTTAGGATCGGTTGGTGAAAATGCGCGGCACGAAACGGTTGGTGCGCGCCATGTATTCCTCATATCCGGGTTTTTTGATCATATGGCGCTCTAACATGGCGGCTCCGGAGACGCGCACGATCAGGAAGTTCATCAGCGCAGGCGCGTAAATTGTCCAGATAATTTCCGGCGTTGTCGCGACCGCGGCAACCCAGATGCCCCACCAGAACATTGCATCGCCGAAATAATTCGGGTGGCGGGTGCGCGACCACCAGCCATCGGTCAGGAGGTCGCCGGGCTGGGCTGTGGCGCGGAACTTTGTAAGCTGAATATCCGACATTGTTTCCATGATAAGTCCGCCCAAAGCAATGGCGAGGCCAATCAATGCGCCGATAGGGGCCGCAGACGGGCCACCGAAATCGAGCGCGGTCATATAGGGCATGGCGATGAGCCACATCAATAAACCTTGAAACGCGAAGACGGTAAACAGGCTGCGCCACCAGAAATTGTTGCCGTGATAGGCGCGCATGCGTTGGTACCGAAAGTCTTCAACCCCTTCGCGTCGCCAACGCAAAAATAAATGCAACCACAGCCGCAAACCCCAAAGCACGACCAGGCTTGCCAGTGCAAGTGCTGCAGGGCTTAGATTACTGCCAACAGCCAGTGCAACCGCGGCGATAAGCGCAAAGCCGCCGCCCCAGAACATGTCGATAATACTGGCATCTTTTAGTAAAAGGCTAACAATCCATACAGAGATAAGAAGCATCGCGGCGGAAACGGCACCCGCTGTGACGGGACTAGCGAATAAAATTGTAATATCTAACATGCATTATAATAAGCGACACCGGCCCAGCGTGTCAGCAATAAATTGGATGAAATCATGCGCCCCACGCCGCGATACGCCTTTCTTGAATATGACGGTATGCTTGCTTTCGCCCATCGGGGTGGCGATCGCAACGCACCTGAAAACACCATGGCTGCTTTTGCTGACGCTGCCGCGCAAGGCTATGTCTATATGGAAACGGATGTCCACGCCTCACGCGATGGCGAGGTTTTTGCCTTTCACGATGACAGCCTGTTGCGCATGACGGGCGATGACATCGCCATTAGCGCCCTCGATGCCGCCGATGTAGACGCCATCCGCATTGCTGGCGACCATGCTATCCCGCGGCTTGCAGACGTGCTGGAAGCGTTTCCAGCTTGCCGGTTTAATATTGATGCTAAGGCTTGGCCAGTGGTCAAGCCATTAGCTGATCTTGTGCGTCGCCTGAACGATGATGCGCGGCTAAATATTGCGGCTTTCAACGATGCGCGCGTGTCGAAAGTTTGTCGGCTTGTCGGGCGGCCCTTGAGCCATGTTGCGGGGGTCACAGAATCTGCGCGGTTCCATTTAGCGGCTTGGATGGGGCTTAATGCTCGGTTCTCAGCCGGTTGCTTACAACTGCCTTTTAGCCGCAATGGTGTATCTTTTGTGAGTGCGCCGATTGTTGCGCATGCGCACAAGCTGGGCTTGCAGGTGCATGTTTGGACGGTAAATGACGAATCAACCATGCACGAATTAGTGGATATGGGCGTCGACGGCATTATGACCGACGATTGTGCGTTGCTGAAGTCGGTGCTTATCGCGCGAAACATGTGGGCGTAATAAAGGTTTCTGTTGATATTGATTACCTGCGACGAGATGGCGATCAACGTCGGTTGGTGACGGCGTGCGATTGTGGTACACAACTGTCATCGCAAACTTGTGGGTGAAAGGACCTAGCATGTCGGAAAGCAAAGAACTTCCGGTGGCCGGCAACAATCCGTTTTTTAGCGAAGATATCGCGGCACGAGATCCGGACATAGCGCAGGTAATGGGCAATGAGTTGGCCCGTCAACGCGAACAGATTGAACTGATCGCCTCCGAAAATATTGTCTCCAGTGCCGTGATGCAGGTGCAGGGATCAATTCTGACCAATAAATACGCCGAAGGCTATCCGGGCCGCCGATATTATGGCGGCTGTGAACATGTTGATGTGGCTGAAGCGCTGGCGATTGAGCGCGTATGCAAACTATATGATTGCGCCTATGCAAATGTGCAGCCGAACTCTGGTTCGCAGGCCAATCAGGCGGTTATGCAAGCTCTTATTCAGCCAGGCGACACAATTTTGGGCATGAGCCTCGCGGCCGGTGGGCATTTGACCCACGGCGCGGCACCCAACCAATCCGGCAAATGGTTTAATGCCGTGCAATATGGCGTGCGGCGTGATGACCATCGTATTGATTTCGATGAAGTTGAAGCGCTTGCCAAAGAGCACCAGCCAAAGCTGATTATTGCGGGTGGCTCAGCCTATCCTCGTGTGATTGACTTTGCCCGCTTCCGCGAAATTGCCGACAGTGTTGGCGCTTACTTGCTGGTTGATATGGCGCATATTTCCGGCCTTGTTGCGGGGGGCGCCCATCCAAGCCCATTGCCGCATGCACATGCCGTGACCACAACAACGCATAAAACTTTGCGTGGTCCGCGCGGTGGGCTGATTTTGTCCAATGACGAAGCACTGGGCAAAAAGTTCAACTCAGCCATCTTCCCCGGCATTCAGGGCGGTCCGCTCATGCATGTCATTGCGGCAAAAGCCGTGGCTTTTGGCGAGGCATTGGAACCAGATTATAAGCTGTATATTCAACAGGTTGTGAATAATGCCCGTGCGTTGGCCGATACGCTACAAGGCCACGGATTTGATATTGTTTCTGGCGGCACCGAGAACCACCTAGTGCTTGTCGATCTGCGTCCCAAGGGGCTGACGGGCGATATTTCCGAAGCCGCATTGGAGCGTGCAAATATTACATGTAACAAAAATGGTGTGCCGTTTGATCCAGAAAAACCAATGGTGACCTCGGGCGTGCGTCTTGGCACGCCGGCTGGCACAACGCGCGGATTTGGCGTTGCTGAGTTTCGCCGTATCGGGGATCTGATCGCCGAGGTTCTGGATGCAATCGCCGTGGCTGATGGCAATGAGGCACCCGAAGCCGAAGCCAGAGTTAAACAACAAGTAAAAGCGCTGTGCGCCCAGTTCCCGATCTACTAGGCGAACCTGATGCGCTGTCCTTATTGTATGAATGCTGATACGCAGGTTAAGGACAGCCGGCCAACAGAAGAAAATACCGTTATTCGCCGCCGCCGGGTGTGTCCTGATTGCGGGGGACGTTTTACGACGTTTGAGCGTATCCAACTGCGCGAGCTAACCATTGTTAAAAACACCGGACGCAAAGTGCCGTTTGAGCGTGACAAGCTCATGCGATCTGTGCAAGTCGCTCTGCGAAAACGCCCCGTTGAGCCGGAACGTATTGAGCGTATGGTGAGTGGCATTGTTCGTCGGCTAGAGAACTTCGGTGAGAGTGAAATTCCGGCCAAACTTGTTGGCGAACTGGTGATGGAGGGTCTTTACGCGCTAGACCAAGTTGCTTATGTGCGCTTTGCGTCTGTGTATCGGAATTTCCGCGAAGCTAAAGACTTTGAAGAATTTTTGGGGGAAATGTCGATCCAGTCGGATGGCGACGATTAATCTCCCGGAAACGGGGATTTATGCAGACGCACGACATCCAAACTCAAGATATAGCCGATGCGCAATTTATGCAGCAGGCTGTGCGCCTTGCCTGGCGAGGGCTCGGTGCGACCGCCGCAAACCCCGCTGTTGGCTGCGTTATTGTGGATACGCACGGCGCGGTGGCGGGCATTGGCTGGACGCAAGCAGGTGGACGCCCGCATGCTGAAACCGAAGCCCTGAAACATGCCGGAGATGCAGCGCGGGGCGGTACGGCCTATGTAACGTTGGAGCCGTGCGCGCATACGGGCAAAACCGGTCCTTGTGCTGATGCGTTGGTCGCGGCGGGCATTTCAAAGGTATTTTATGCGTTAGAAGATCCTGACCCACGCGTGGCGGGGAGGGGTGCTGAAAAGCTGCGGCAGGCTGGTATTCGTGTGCACCAGGGGCTTTTGGCAGCGGAGGCTCTGCAGGTGACGGCGGGCTTTTTGGTCCGCGTGCGCGACAGCCGCCCATATGTCACGCTCAAGCTCGCGGTCAGCAAAAATGGTTTTATGCGCACGCCGGAAGGCGAAAGTCCATGGATTACAGGATCCTTGTCGCGCGGCTATGGACATATGCTGCGTGCGACGCATGATGCGATTATTACCGGACGTGGCACGCTCGAAACAGACGATCCGGGGTTGGATTGTCGTCTGCCGGGCATGACTGCCCGCTCGCCCCTGCCGGTGGTGATGAGCCGTCATGGGTTATTTCCGGCCAACAGTAAACTCGCGGCGCGGGCTAAAACCGCACCGGTTATCTTAGCTTGCGAGCAGCACGGTGCTCTGACGGAGAATGTTGAGCTGTGTCGGATCGATACACTGCATCCCAAAGATGTGTTGATCGACTTGGCGGCGCGCGGCATTAATCGCGTTTTGCTCGAAAGCGGACCGCAGCTTGCGGCAGCGTTTCTAAATGACCAGATGGTTGACGAGATCGCGTTGTTCACAGCAGCACATGAGGTCGCCATGACGGGAGAAAGTGATATATCCCGCATGGGGCTCAATCCAACTGACCTTGAGCAGAATTTTGAGTGCAGTGCACGCATGATATTCGGCTCGGACAGCTTCAGTCTTTGGCGCCGCAGATCTGAAAAGGAGGCCTAAACAGGTGTTTACAGGAATTATAACAGATATCGGGCGGGTCGCTTCAATTACCGCAGGCGGCGATACGCGCTTTGAAATTGAAACGGCCTACGCACCGGACAGCATCGATCTCGGGGCATCGATTGCCTGCTCTGGTGTGTGTCTCACCGTTATCGAAAAAGGTACGCGCGAAGGAAAAAATTGGTTCGCCGTTGAAGCCTCGAAAGAAACGCTGGAGGTCACAACGGCAGGCGGCTGGCAAGAGGGTGATGCGCTTAATCTGGAGCGTGCGCTGAAACTTGGCGACGAGCTTGGTGGGCATATTGTGTCGGGTCATGTTGATGCCGTTGCGGAAATTGTCGACATCCGTGCGGAAGGTGACAGTCAGCGTTTTACCTTCCGGGCGCCGCGCGAGATTATGCGTTTCGTCGCGCCGAAAGGTTCGATCACGCTGGACGGCACCTCATTGACGGTCAATGAGGTTGATGCCGATACGTTCGGGGTCAACCTTATCTCGCACACACAAAGCGTTACGACGTGGGGAAACTTGCGTGCGGGCGATCAGATCAATCTAGAAATTGACGTGCTTGCGCGCTACGTTGCGCGCCTGAAAGAAACCGAAGGAGACGAAAATGTCTGAATACAGCCAATATCTGTCACCAACGGAGGACATTATTGAAGACGCCCGCAATGGCAAAATGATTGTTCTGGTTGACGCTGAAGACCGCGAAAATGAGGGTGACCTGATTATTCCCTCGCAAATGGCGACCCCTGAAGCGATTAACTTTATGGCAAAGTTCGGCCGAGGGCTGATCTGCATGTCGATGCCGCAAGACCGTTCAGACCAGCTGGGGCTTGAGCTTATGTCGCAAACCAACCGGTCGCGCCATCAGACGGCTTTCACCGTTTCCATCGAAGCACGCGAGGGTATTACCACGGGTATTTCCGCGCATGACCGCTCGCACACAATTTCTGTTGCGATCGATCCAACCAAAGGCAGCACGGATATTGTCTCACCTGGGCATGTGTTCCCGCTTGTCGCGCGCGAAGGCGGCGTTTTGATGCGCGCTGGGCATACCGAAGCCGCGGTGGATATTGCCCGTCTTGCGGGGCTTTATCCTTCTGGCGTGATTTGCGAGATCATGAATGATGACGGCACCATGGCGCGGTTGCCGGATCTGGTTCAATTCGCGCAATTGCACGGGCTGAAACTTGGCACGATTGCCGACCTTATTGCCTATCGCCGTCGTAAAGATACGCTTGTAGAGCGTATTCACGAGACAAGTTTTGATACAGAAGAGGGGGGTGAGTTCAAGGCGATTATTTTCCGCAATACGATTGAGAACGAAGAACACATTGCGTTGGTCAAAGGTGATATATCGGGTGCAACCCCCGTCTTGACGCGGTTTCATGCCGAGAACATTGTTACCGATGTGTTGGGCAGCGCGATGCCGCGGGCCAATACATTGCGGCAATCTTTGAAAATTATCGGCGATGAAGGGCGCGGCGTCATTGTGTTTATCCGCAATACGTCGCCCACGCCGTTTTCCGATAGCTTGAACCCGCAAGATAGTGGTGAAGGGATGCCGACAAGATTGCGCGATTATGGTATGGGTGCGCAGATTGTGCTCGACTTAGGTTTGCACGAAATTGAATTGCTGTCTGATACGCCGCGCACGGTTGTGGCACTGGATGGTTACGATCTGAGAATTGCCAGCCAACGCCCAATATTCGGAGAATGATTGAATGAGTAAAAAAATTCTCATCGTCGAAGCGCGGTTTTACGAAGAGATGGCAGACGCGCTGGCCGATGGCGCTGTCGACGTGCTCGAAGCAGCGGGCTGTCAGCATGAGCGTGTCAGCGTTCCTGGTGTTTTGGAAGTTCCGGTGGCGATAAACTACGCCGCGCAAACTGGCGCGTATGATGGGTATGTTGCGCTGGGCGTCGTTATTCGCGGCGAGACAACACATTATGACATTGTATGTGGTGAGAGCGCCCGCGGTTTGATGGATCTTGGGTTTAAAGATGGTCTGGCGATCGGCAACGGCATTCAGACGGTCGAAAATGAAGATCAGGCTTGGGCGCGATGCAAAAAAACGGAAAAGGACAAGGGCGGCGGAGCCGCAAAGGCAGCGCTGGCTCTGCTTGGTTTGCGTGATCAATGGCGGATATGAACCCAGGGCGCGACCTTGACGCCCGCGCGGCAGCGCGGCTTTTAGCGGTCCAAGCGCTGTATCAAATGGACATTGCGAAAACACCGCTCGAGAATATTATTCGTGAGTTTGTCGCGCATCGTATGGACAATCCTATGGATGGCATGGAGATGCCAGAGGGCGATGCGGCATATTTTGAAAAGATTTTGCGCGGGGTCGTCGACCACCAGACCCCTATCGATCGGCAGATCGATAAATATTTGAACGATAATTGGCATTTGGCGCGCCTCGATAGCACATTGCGGGCTATTTTGCGGTGCGGGGTGTTTGAGTTGGTTTTCGGCAATGATGCACCTGCCGGTGTTCTCATCTCGCAATATAGTGACATTGCCCATTCGTTTTTTGATGGTCCCGAAGGTGGCATGGCAAATGCGCTACTTGATCGTGTCGGGCGCGCTGTTGGTGATGGCGAGACGCCGACAAAGTGATCGTGCGAGACGCTTTGTGCGGGATTAACGGGCTTGATGTATACTTTGTGAAGCATCTGATTTGAGGCATTTTATTCACGCAAGGCGAGAAGATACCCGTGGACGAATTTGACATCATATCCCGCTTGTTTGGCCCGCTTGCTTCACACGACGCGGCGCGCAGTCTGGCCGACGACGCGGCAGTTTTCGATGTGCCAGCCGGATATCACGGTGTGGTGTCTACCGATGCGCTTGTGTCGGGGGTGCATTTCCCGGCGGACGCATCGGGTGATATTGTGGCCCAGCGTGCGCTCGGATGCGCCTTGTCAGATCTAGCGGCCATGGGCGCAACTCCTGCAGGTTGCTTGTTGACGCTAGGCATTGGGCCTAGTTGGGATGAGCCGTTTTTGACGCAATTTTCTCATAGCTTTGGGGCAGGTCTCACTGCCTTCAAAGTCGCGCTATGGGGCGGCGACACGGTATATGCACCAACGCCTTTTGTGTCGATATGCGTGCATGGTGTTGGGGAAGCAGCCAAAGTGATAAGCCGAGCGGGTGCGCGGTCGGGTGATGCGGTGTTTGTCTCCGGTGTTATTGGCGATGGCTATTTGGGGCTTAAAGACTATCAAAACCAAGAAACATCGGCTGATATGACCGCCTATATAAGCCCGCAACCGCAACTTGAGCTGGGGCAGGTGCTAGCGGGCGTTGCTTCGGCGTGCATCGATATATCTGATGGGCTTGCTGCCGATCTCGACCATATCTGCCACGCTTCCGGCGTGTCGATGCATATTGATGCCGCGGCGGTGCCATTATCGGCAGCAGGTCATGCCTTTGCCAATAATCAAACAGCGCTGGCGACGCTTTTGACCAGCGGCGATGACTACCAGCTGGCATTTTGCGTGCCGCCTAATGACGTTGTACGTGTTGACGCCATTGCGCGTGATACTGGCGTTCGGATCACAAGAATCGGCACCGTTATCGCTCCGGTTTCTGGAGGGTTTACTGCCCATCTTCTCGATGATGCAGGAGATGAAATGACGCTTGCAAACCGTGGATACCGCCATTTTTAGAAATTTTTCTTCAAATCCCGAACCTAAAAGGACTTTTTGTTGCTTTTAAGCCAAATTTCGGGCATTTTCTCGGCACTTTAATCAAGGGGGGCGGCGCATCATGCGCCCACAAGTTCCTCGGCAACAATGAGGTAGATCTAATGAGCACTCTTATGTGGCTTATCATCGCGTCTGGTGTTTTGGCCATTGTCTATGGCATCTGGGCGGTACGAAGCATCTTGGCAGCCGATGCCGGCAATGAAAAAATGCAGGAAATTGCTGCAGCCATTCAAGAAGGCGCTGGGGCTTATTTGAGCCGTCAGTACAGGACAATCGCCATTGTCGGTGTCATCATCGCCGTTCTGGTAGCTTATTTCCTCGGCTTGAAAGTTGCGCTTGGGTTTGTCGTAGGTGCAACACTATCAGGCCTCGCAGGTTATGTCGGTATGCTCGTTTCAGTGCGCGCCAATGTGCGCACAACGCAAGCCGCAAGCACCAGCCTTGCTGCAGGACTTTCCATGGCCTTTAAGTCGGGTGCTGTTACCGGCATGCTCGTGGCTGGTTTGGCGCTTTTGTCCGTGGCTGTATATTTCGCTATTCTCGTGGACGGTTTCGGCCTAGACCCTGATAGCCGCCAAGTTATCGATGCGCTGGTTGCACTTGGTTTTGGCGCCTCGCTTATCTCGATCTTCGCCCGTCTTGGCGGTGGTATTTTCACCAAAGGCGCAGATGTTGGTGGTGATCTTGTTGGTAAGGTCGAAGCAGGCATACCCGAAGACGATCCGCGCAACCCTGCAACCATCGCTGATAATGTAGGCGATAATGTGGGTGACTGTGCAGGTATGGCGGCCGACTTGTTCGAAACCTATGCTGTGACAATTGTTGCCACCATGGTGTTGAGTTCGATCTTTTTCACCGCAGACACAATGGTCATGATGATGTACCCGCTCGCCATTGGCGCGACCTGCATTGTAACGTCGATTATCGGCACATTCTTTGTGCGTTTGGGCAAAAGCAACTCGATCATGGGGGCGCTGTATAAAGGCTTCATCGCCTCGGCCGTCTTGTCGCTGATTGCGCTTTACTTCGTTACTGATGCTGTGATCGGTCTTGAGACACAACGCAATATTGAAGGTCAGGTGTTTAACGGCATGGATCTGTATTTGTGCGGGTTTATCGGCTTGATCATTACTGGTCTGATTATCTGGATCACTGAATATTATACCGGCGTGAACTATCGCCCTGTGAAATCGGTCGCTAAAGCGTCGGAAACCGGTCATGGCACGAACGTTATTCAGGGGCTGGCTGTTTCTATGGAAGCAACCGCGCTGCCCGCACTGGTCATCGTTGTCGGTATCATTTCGACCTTCTCACTGGCTGGCCTGTTCGGTATTGCCATCGCAGTTTCAACTATGCTGGCTCTGGCTGGTATGGTGGTAGCTCTGGACGCCTTTGGCCCAGTGACAGACAATGCTGGCGGCATTGCTGAGATGGCTGACCTGCCGGAAGAAGTTCGCAAAACCACCGACGCGCTAGACGCAGTTGGCAACACCACAAAAGCTGTGACCAAAGGTTATGCCATTGGTTCTGCGGGTCTGGGTGCGCTGGTGCTGTTTGCCGCTTACACGCAAGATCTGAAATATTTCACAAGCAACCCCGCTGAATATCCGTATTTCGCAGGTGTGACGACGGACTTCTCGCTGTCCAACCCATATGTGGTGACCGGACTGTTTATTGGTGGTTTGCTGCCATATTTGTTCGCTGCCATGGGCATGATGGCCGTTGGCCGTGCTGGTGGAGCGATCGTTGAAGAAGTACGCCGTCAGTTCCGGGAAAACCCGGGCATTATGAAAGGCGAAGAAAAGCCGGATTACAAGGCGGCGGTTGACCTGCTGACGCGTTCTGCGATCAAAGAAATGATCGTGCCGTCGCTTCTACCTGTGCTGTCACCAATTGCCCTGTATCTGATTATTGAGCAGATTGCTGGCCGTTCAGCGGCGTTCTCATCGCTAGGTGCGATGCTGCTCGGTGTGATCGTGACGGGCCTGTTCGTTGCGCTGTCGATGACAGCTGGCGGCGGTGCTTGGGACAATGCCAAGAAATACATCGAAGACGG
>DKNW01000021.1:32255-32650 GCA_002469805.1 Rhodobiaceae bacterium UBA7378 | reverse complement strand
GTGGCGCTTCCCTCCTCAGCTTTTGACACGGTCGACAGCCCACTTACATCACGCAATCCGGTCGAAACGGAAGATGCGCCGGAAGAAGAACCGGAACCGCGCTATGCTACGGCGTCAGAGCATGAGCCGCTGACCCGCTATAGATCGCTGAACGATGTGTGGCAGCATTTGGATGCAGATGCAGGCGACGGCGACGATGAAGCAGAAATTGTGCCCGCGCTGCCCACGTGGTTGCAAAAAAAAGATGCAGCGTCTGATGAAACCTCTACGTCAGACACTAGGACATTGGACGCGGTTGCGTCTGAAGCGACACCCGAAACAGCCCCCGCAGCCGCTGATACAGCGTCCAGCGAAACTTCCAGTGCTGAATCCGACCCTGTTGCCAACCCTGTTGC
>DKNW01000021.1:6324-31921 GCA_002469805.1 Rhodobiaceae bacterium UBA7378 | reverse complement strand
ACCCTGTTGCTGATGCACCGGCACCGGATGCGGCAAATTCCAATGAGGTTGATCAAATAGCTACCGACTCCAGCACAGCCACACCATCTGACAATACATCCAACGATATAAATGACGCGTCGGAGCTAGCCAGCAGACTTTCCAGCAAAGCGCGCGCCGAAGAGTTTATTGACCTCACCTCTATAGAGCAGCACCTGCCCGCCTTGCCCGAAATTGGCGCAGGGGTTCCCGATTTTGACAAACCGGCAAGCGTCCAACGCCAAAACACACCGCTTATCATTTTCGGCGTCATGGTGCTGATTATCGGCCTGCTAGCAGGTGCCCTGTTTTTCTAAGCCTCGCTGGGCTATCCGCAAAAGCAATCATTCTCAATAATAGCCAGCCGTCAAATCGCCCATGGCTTTCGCTTGTTCGCGCGCGCGGGTAGGTGCTAGGCTTCATGCTGGTTTAGCGCGCGCGTCAGGAGGGGGACAGCATGGCTTCAAACATCCAAGCACAGTTTGATATTTTAACTAGTCCGGGCGGCCCTTATGAAATGGTCGAAGTCGAGATGTTCGGGCATAGCTGCCGCGCTTTCAAAAACGCGCCGGAAACTTTGCGGGATCTGTATGCCGAAACCGTCAGCGATGCCGAATTTTTCATCTTCGAGGACGAACGCCTCACCTTTCAGCAGAGCTGGGACGAAGCCAGCCGTCTGGGTCATGCTCTTGTTAACCAATATGGCGTTAGCAAAGGAGACCGTGTTGCGATATCGATGCGCAATTACCCAGAATGGATTATCGCGTTCATGGCGGTCACATCCGTCGGTGGCATTGCATGTGCGCTGAACGCGTTGTGGCAGTCTGACGAGATTGCCTTTGCGCTTAATGATTCAACGCCGCGCGTCTTGATAGCTGATGATGAGCGCCTGAAGCGCACGGCGGGCTGCGAAAACCTGCCAGCAGACATGCAAATTGTCGCCGTGCGGTGTGCACCCGATCTCGCTCCCGCGCTGGCCGGGCGCACCAAATCCTGGGAAGATGTGCTGGCAGCATCTGAAACGACCATGCCTGATGTTGATTTTGGTCCGAATGACGAAGCAACCATGCTTTATACCTCCGGCTCTACCGGCAACCCAAAGGGCGCCGTGTCAAGCCACCGCAATGTCATCAGCGCACTTCTTTCCTGGGAGTTAGATACTTTCGCCGCCATTGGCAGCGGCTTGTTCGACACGCCAGACGAAAACCAGCAACCCGTCGTTCTGCTTGGCGTTCCATTATTCCATGTCGCCGGGTCGCATGCTGTGTTCCTCGCATCCTTTCGCGCTCAGCGCCGCGTCATCTCCATGTATAAATGGGATGTCGCAGAAGCCGCCCGCCTCATAGAAGCGGAACGGGTGACCCAATTTGTTGCACCCGCCGCAATGACCGGGGACCTAGCAAGCCATGCACGCGAAAGCGGTCGCGATTTAAGCTCCCTCACCCTCGTCGGAGGCGGAGGAGCCGCCCGCGCCCCCGAGCAGGTGCGGCGCATCAAGGCCAATTTATCGACCCGCCCCAATACGGGTTGGGGCATGACGGAAACCAATGCCATCGGCACGAATATTGCCGGCGATGATTATCTGGAGCGCCCGGAAAGTTCGGGGCGATGTTCGGGGGTGCTCGACATGCGCGTCGTCGACGAACAGGGCCAGCCCTGTGCTACCGGCGAACGCGGCGAATTACAAGTACGCGGCGCGTCAGTGATACGCGGGTACTGGAACCGGCCCGACGCCAATGCCGAAACTTTTGACGGACCATGGCTGCGCACTGGCGATGTCGCTTATTTCGACGCCGAAGGCTTTGTCTATATCGTCGACCGGATCAAAGACCTTGTCATTCGCGGTGGCGAGAATATCGGTTGTGGCAGCGTCGAAGCTGCGTTGCTGGAATTTCCCGGTATAAACGAGGCGAGCGTATACGGCGTGCCGGATGAACGGCTAGGCGAAGAAATTGGCGCAACCATTCATGGGCCGGTAGCTATAGACCTGACAGCGCTCGATGAATTTCTGGCCAGCAAGCTGGCCCGCTTCGAAATTCCCCGATACGTGTATTTTGAAACCGCCCCCTTGCCGCGCACGGCATCCGGCAAAATTCTGAAACGTCAGTTACGCGAAGATGCCATCAGCCGATTAAGAACGGCAGATGCATGAACTCGCCACCCAATACTCATCGCTAATATTCGTTGCTAATATTGGCAACCCATAGTCGCAGCTAGTCTTCGTACCACTGCTTTTCGCGCGTCGCACGTGCAGCAGTACGGCGGGACGTGCCGCTAGATTTTTTTGCACCGCTTCGCGCCGATTTCCTGGCATCAGCTTTTTCGGCCTCTTCCACTGCTGCTTCAAGCGAAGGGGGCGCGGCTTCCTCCGGCGTTATCCGCAACGCCTGGGTCGCCCGTGACATATCGCTCTTCAGCGTGTCGACAGTTTCTTGC
This sequence comes from Rhodobiaceae bacterium UBA7378, assembly GCA_002469805.1. Taxonomy (GTDB): domain Bacteria; phylum Pseudomonadota; class Alphaproteobacteria; order RS24; family RS24; genus UBA7378. Next base: position 29,467 of record DKNW01000021.1, on the reverse strand, counting down.
AACCCGCGGGCGAAATTCGTGCGCAATCGCGAAGCCCATCCGCTAAATTTTTCGCGGCTTTCATCCAAGCTCCGTCTTGTCCCCTGCCAAGTTTCCGAAAGGTTTTGCGTCATTGCCGCAAGCGACCTGGTGGCAGATTCGCGCGAGGCTTCTTCCGCTGGACGTGGTGCCAGCATCTCGTCGCTCTCGACAATTTCATCAAACTCTGCATCCAAATGGCCTTCGCGCCGACCGCCGGCGCGGGTGCGTTCACTGTCTTCTAGCTCAGCGCGCGCTTCCATAGCCCTGCGAGTTTCTTCGGTTTTGGCATATACATACCGGCTCATGACGATGACAAGAATGCGCAGCGCATCGACAATGACGATCACAAACTCCAGGAAAGTCTCAACGATAATCCGCAGCAATTGCAGCATGACAGAAATCATGTAGGCCACGCTATCACCCAGCCTGATGCCAATTTCAATAAGCGCTATGGCGATGCTACGAATAAGATTAGTGAACCGCAGCGCCATAAGGAAAAACAGACGGCTCGTGCGGCTGCGCGGCTCGAAACGCTCGTTATTCATGCCTGTCAGAACAAAGGATATGAATGCAAGAAACGTCCCCATCGTGGCCACAATCGCGGCAGTAGAGCCAAACCACAATGTGCTGACAAATCGAACTTTGTCTTCGGGAATATCTGCCACGTCAAAACCACGCGACCGGGGCTGTATGGAGGCAGATTGCTGCGTGAGATTACTCTGTTGGGCTTCACCACTATTGGGGAAGCACCAGCCCTCAAACGCTCCACAAATAATTGCCGTTAGCTGATAGACCTGAACCTTCTCGATATTTTCACGATATTTCTGGCGTAAGTCGGTACTGCGCTGTTCCAGCCCGTCAATCTCGGCCTGCAAAATGGGGATTTGGGTGACGCCCAACCCGGCTTCTTTGAGCAAAGCTTTTTTCTGCGTCATCACCTCTGACACCAGCTGATCAATCTGCCGGTCGATCTCGCGGACGCGCACGGCATACTCGCGTTCGGCATTGTTCAGCTGCTTGTTGAACTCGCGCAGAATACCCTCTCGCGCACCCAATTCACGCGCGCGTTGGTTAGCCAGCTTGCCACGCAGACTAGTCTGCTCGGCTGCCAACCTTTCAATGCGGGCATCGAATCCAGCCCGCGTCTCGTTAAGCGCCTGTTGTTGGTTTTCCTTCAACACGGCGATTTCATTATTGATCTGGCCAAGGCGCAGGCGGAAGGTTGAACTGATATTGTCCAGCAATTGCGCGCGGCCAAAGAAAATATCATCCACTCGTTCCAAGCGCCTGTCACGATTGGCTTCCAGCGTTTCCAATTCAACCTGCTTTTCAGCAATCTGGCTTTCGAAGTCGGTATTGATCTGGGCAAGCGCGGCTTCACGCTCAGCGATTAATTTCGACTGGTCCGCGCCCAATTCCGAAACGGTTGAAGAGAAATAATTTTGCCCATTTGCTCGCGATAATTCTGACACATTGCCGCGATTCACGTTGATTTCCTTAACAGCAAGGCTGTAGTCCTCAAACGCCACCTTGCGGCGGGCGGCGCGTTCATCTTCCAATTCTTTGATCGACAAAGCAAAGCGTGTATTGATCGCCTCCGGTGTTTGCGTTTCGATACGCGAGATCGCCAGTTGGTTGGTTTCAATTGCATCAAGAGTTTCATAGCGCTCATTCACCAAACGCTGCACCTGCCGCGTCACATTTGTGTTTTGCTGGATCAGGGCGTTGAACATTGTTTCGAATGTAATGAACGTCAGGGCAGCCAACGCGGCCATGAAAGCCAGCGTCAGGCCGCCGCGCCGATTGCGCGAACTGTAATACAGCCCTGATGCGAGATAAATCTTGGTCGGCTCGAGAATGGCAATAACCACAAATGGCATCGCGCCGATAACCGCGCGGGTATAGGCACCAAAATCGCGATCAATCTCAGGAATACTGATAAATACCGACAGCCCTTGCGAAAAGGCAATGAACAGACCAACGATCGCCGCTACAATTTCAACGATCCACGCAGTTATATAGACAACCCGCCCTAATTTGGCGGCGTCCGGTACGCCTACACCAACTGGTTCAGCTTGAACTTTCGAAGACATCGCAACTCAACTCTCTACTTACGCCGCGCCGTGTCCCACGAGCGGTTTTAATATTGAGCATAAAGACATAACTATGCAACCGTTAGATTAGGGAAGTGGTACATGCACCAGAAAGTTGCGGGAATTTTTTGCCGCGCCACAACAGCTAGGCGACGCGAATCACTGGTATTCAGCCGTCTTCCAACGCCAGACGTGAGAGTAGTTTCATAACGTCATATTTATCAGAATCTACCTGCATCGGCGCATGTGTTGCAAAACTGTCGGCAATCTCCTGCCAACGGGTCGCAGCAATGTTGACGACATGGGGATGCACAGGAATGATGAAGTCTTCCCGTTCAATGCCCTTGGCAATCATTTCACCGGCTTCTTCGGGCGCCATACCAAGCGCAAACATCCGGTCGGCCACGGCAAGATATTTGTCCGAAATCCTTGGGTTCGGCGCGGTTTGCGCTGACGAACGCGTCAGATCGCTATTCACCAACCCAGGACAAGCCACGCAGACCCGCATATGCGGCGGTAATTCATGGCGCAGTACATCACACATGCCTAACACGCCATGCTTGCTGCCGGCATAAATGCCAAGCCCTTGATTTATAAAGCCAAGCGCATTTTCCGATGCGACATTGCAGATAATGCTGGGGGTCGTCTGGTCGCGCATGCGCTTGCCAAACACCGACGTACCGCGCCAGACACCCTTCAGGTTAACATCGATCACCCAGTCAATTTCTTCTTCCGGCGTATCCAGCACGCCACGCCCGCCGCTTACGCCAGCATTATTGATCATGACATCAACCCGCCCGAAAGTCGCAAACACATGATCAGCCAGCGTCTCAAAACTTTCGAGATAACGCACATCCAACGCCGCAGCGCTGGCACGCGGGCCCAAATCAGCGGCCGCATCATGTGCGCGGGTCACGTTGATGTCGGCCAGCACAACGTGCCCACCGCGTCCTATTAACGCTTTGGCAAGCCCGAGCCCAATACCCGATGCGCCGCCCGTAATGACACAGATTTTATCGTCAATATCCATGCTAGACCTTAATGGCTACGAAATCGCCAGCGCTTTTTGAAGCGCCGGACGTGCGAGCAAGCGCTCAATATACGCGGTCAAATGGGTCATTTCCGGCGGCACACACCCGAGGCGCTGGCTCATGACAGAGGCATGGCCGAGCATGGTATCGGCGGCCGAGAAATCACCTGCCAGATATTCACGCCCTTCAAGCGCTTCATTGACCGGCTCCCAAGCCTTGGTCAACAGACGCTCAGCCTGGCCGCGCACGGTCGCATCCTGCCGGTCAGCAGGCAGCAAAATAGTATGCACGACAATCGTGTTAACCGGGGGCATCACCATGCCTTCGCAATAGTGAAACCACTGCAGATAGGCTGGATATTCCGGGCTGTCGACGGCAGGTTTCAAACCACCGTTTTTGTGCCGCTCGAGCAGATATTCAGCGATGGCGCCGCTTTCATAAATCTGTACGTCGCCGTCATCCAGCACCGGAATACGCCCGAGCGGATGTCGCGCGCGGTGTGCATCCGATTTCAAATCCTGCGGATGAAACGCCATTTTATTCAACTCATAATCCAACCCAAGCTCTTCAAGCAGCCAGAGTGAACGCACGGCACGCGAGTTTGGTGCAAAATGTAGTGTAAGCATGAAAATCCCCTAAAAATCTGAGATCACCCTGACCGGATGACCAAAATTACAACGCAAATTTTGCCCAGCGTTCCATAACGACGCTGGTTTTGCAAACCGAATTAGGGGGAAAAAGGTTCTCAGCCGCGCGCTTGCGCCGCGAGCCGACGCTCGATCGACCGAATCCAACGAAATGCATCCTTAGCCGTATCATCATCATCGCCTGCTTTGCGAAACGCGTCGATTGCCGCGTCCCATTTTTCAACCCTTGTGCGGGCTATGCCCAGCAAAAGCCACGTGTTTGCGGCATCGCGCAAGCCGCCCTTGTTCAGCGCATTGACGAAGGCTTTTTCAGCATCGCGCCATTTCTCATCTTGCAGGTAAGACTGCCCAAGCTGTTCGTAAAAGCGGCCCTTGTCAGATTTCTCAGCCGCGAGCGTAAGCGGAGCGACCGCTTTATCCCACTCGCGGGCATGCATATAAGATTGGGCCAGTAGTTCATAATTCTTCACGGTTTTCTCAATGCGCCCATCATCCAGCCCCGTTTGCAGCACATTCGCCGCCTTAATCGGGATATCGTGATAGAGATAAAGCTGCGCGATACCTGCCAGTTCTTTAGATGTTTTCAACATGTTTTGCCGGTGCATGACCTGTTGGGCAACAAATGCCAGTTGCTCCTCGCCGACCTCGTAATAAACCGCCGTTAGCTGTTGCCAGAAGGCTTTTACCCCCGGCCAGCGCAGGGCGGCATCTTCCAAAATGGGGCGCGCTTCGCCATAGCGCTCCTGCTGCAGCAATACTGACAACAACAGCCGCGTCCAGTTCTGCCGCGGCGTTTCGACTTTCGACAGCGCTTTTCGCACCGCTTGCTCCGCCGCCGTAAAATCTTCCATCACCAAATGGATTTGTGCTTTCAGCCCATATGCACCTGCCGTCGGCTCGCCCTCGACCTCTGCAAACCAGCGGGTCATATAATCCAGCGCGCGTGCATTGCGGCCCTCAGCCAGATTTAGCTGGGCCAGATTGTAAACCAGATCGCTCACCACGCGTGGCGGTAAGTCGCCCGAGTTTGCGGCTTCCTCGAAGGCTGCAATGGTTTTTACGTAATCGCCTTGGCCCGCATAAACAAAGCCTGCAGTCTGTAAGGCCACCGCTTTTTCATAAGGCGTAAACTTTGCCCCATCTCGAATTTGCTGCAATTGCACCAGCGCGTTGGCATAATCTTCATCCGCGAGCAATTGTTGCGCTTCTTCTATTTTGGCATAGGCACGCTTGCTAAGCACTTGCGAGCGACGCCCTTTTGGTTTTTCTTTTTTCTGTCTTGTCTCCTGCGCCGTGGCCTCCAAAAAACCCAGAGGCGCCAGCACGGGCAAAGAAGCCGGTTGAGACAACACAGCAAGGGTAACAATAATGGCCAGATGACGGTGCATGAACGTTCCCTATTTTTCGGCAATCTCGAAACTGATAAGCTGGCGCACGCCCGGGCGCATACGGGGTCGGCCATCTTCGATCATGGGCCTGTATTTCCAGCGTTTCACCGCTGAGGTCGCGGCGCGATCGAAAATACCCGGTGGCTCACTTTCAATGACCACCGGATTAACCGCAAGCCCCAACTCATCAATGGCAAATTCCAAAAGCACCCAGCCCTCAATACCACGCGACAAAGCGCGGCTCGGATAGCGCGGCAACACGCGCACAATCGCTAGCGTGTCGCCGTCAACCGGCGCGTTCAAATTAAGCCCCGCCAGATCGAACGCGCCCAGATCGGCGTTCATTGATGCTTTATCGACATTCGGGCGGCTGGTTTCGGTTAGCTTGGGCGGTGGCGGCGGCTCGTCTGGCTCGACCTTGCTGGGACGCTTCAGCGCACGATCTTTGCTCTGGGTGTCTTCTTCGCGCTCGACGCGCACAAAATCGATGCCAATTGATGCGAGCTCTTCCTCAATTTCATATTCTTGCCCGGTGACAAGAACTTTCATAATGAGAAACAGCCCCGTGGTTGTCACGGCAGCCAGCAGCACAACGCTTAGCAATCGAGAATATGCGGTCTGTGCCATTGCCAGTACCCCGCCCTATTTTTCTTCCGCGGCGATCGAAATTGCGCCAACCCCGGCAAGGCGAACTTGATCCATAATCTCAATCAACACGCCGGTTTCGGCTTCGCGGTCGGCCTGAATAACGGCACCGCCTTGCGGGTTCTCAGCATGCAGCTTTTCGACATTAGCCCGCACGGATGCCAAATCGATCTGACGCCTATTGATCCAAATCTCGTTATTATCACGGATCGCTATCAATATCGCTACGCGGTTTTGTTTCACTGCTGTCTCGGCATCGGGGCGCGTCACGTCAATGCCGCTTTCCTTCACAAAGGTCGCAGTCACGATGAAGAAAATCAGCATGATAAAGACGATGTCGAGCATCGGCGTGATATCGATGCCAGATTCCTCTTCTTGTTGAACTCTCTTGCGGCGCATAAATTCGTTCCCCTTAACTAGTCAGCCAAATCTAGGCTGTCTTTCAGCTGGCGCACCGAATGCTCAGCACGGCGTTCCAAACTGGTCGTAAAAAACAAACCAGACAAGGCAACAACCAGCCCCGCCATGGTTGGCAATGTTGCTTTGGAAATGCCCGCCGCCATCGCGCGCGCATTGCCAGAGCCGGTAACGGCCATCACATCAAACACTTCAACCATGCCGGTCACCGTACCCAGCAGGCCCAAAAAAGGCGCCAGCGCAACCAACGCTTTGATATAGGACAAATTGGCATTTGCCTTCAGTCGCGCATCCGAAATCATCATCTCGCGAATACGGTGCGCCGCCCAGCTCTTGTGCTCTTTTCTGGCCTGCCAGTTGGCAATGTGCCTAGCTGTCAAATGTGCGAACTCTTTGCGGAAATACGCGTAGCGTTCAAAAATCAACCCCCACAAGATAAACGTGGTGACCATGATGATTAGCAGCACATCGCCACCCAGCTCCAAAAAGTCACGCACGCCGCGTATCGCTTGCAGCGGGTTTACAAACAACCAGAAAATTTCCTGCACATCCATCGGCGTGCCCTATTTCTTCTCACTGAATGTTGCAATTATGCCGGTGGCTTGTTCTTCCAGAATTTGAACAATTTCGCGCGACCGCGTTGCGGCGGCGGCATGCAGCAGCAAGAGCGGAATGGCAACAATCAGACCCAAGACCGTGGTAATCAGGGCCTGAGATATACCCCCAGCCATGAGTTTCGGGTCGCCTGTGCCAAACAGCGTGATGGCTTGGAAGGTCAAAATCATGCCTGTTACAGTACCCAAAAGTCCCAGCAATGGCGCGACACCGGCCAGCAATTTCAGCAGGGAGAGATTGCGCTCAAGCGGTGGAATCTCTTTCAAAATTGCATCATCCAGCTTCAACTCCAGCGTTTCGACATCCTTGGCATCGCTATTTTGATAAACCGCCCAGACACGACCCAGCGGGGTATCGCCGGTGGCCTGCCCCGACGCCATCTGCGCCTTGACCTTTCTGGCAATTCCTCCGAGACGAACAATGCGCTCAATGGCAATACCAATGCCGCCAATCCCAAGCAGAATAATGATGTAACCGACCAAGCCGCCTTGATTGATGCGCTCACCCAATGTTGGCATTTGCAACAACAGGTTCAACAGCGCACCGCGCGACGGGTCGATAGGAACACCTACTATCTCGTCACCATCCCAATCCAACAGATCGTCCGCAGCATCGCCAAAGCGTGCGGCGGGTTGGCGTCCAAGATCGGCAAAGCGGTGATCTCCAGCATATCGCACAAAGCCATCGTCAGTCAGAGCTGTGAACGGGCCAACGCGCAACACTTCGGTCGTGCGCACAGTGCCGTCGAGATTAATGACTTCGCCAGAGAAGCGCTTAACTTCGCCTTGTGCTGTCATTTCCTGCTGCATGGCGAACCACAGATTTTCAAGCTGAGCAATCGCTGGCAGACCCTTAGATTTTGCAAGTTCATCAAGCGGACCGGCGCGGTCGCGCAACTCGCCCGAAATCAAACTATCTTCGATCTGCCCACGCGTTTCGCCAGCCACTTGGCGCACTATGCCAAACAGCTCACCGAACACCCCAAGGCGCTCGTTCAACAATCCTTCCAACTCGGCCAGTTTCAGCTCGTTTTGGTTGAAGGTTTTTTCCAGCCGTTCGCTGCGACGCTCTTCGCGGGCAATGTCGGCCTGAATTTTTTTCAAAAGCGCATTTTGGCGATCGCGGTTCTTGCGAAACTCCGCTTCGCGGGCCGCGAACTCTGCCGAATCCGTCACCCGACCTGCGCGCACCCGATCCAACAATTGCTGCAGGCTCTGGGCATCATTTTGGTTTGCAGTTTTGCTTGCGCCTTGATTTGCGTCTTGGGCTGCCACCGGCAGGGCCATGGCCGCACAAATACTCAAAGAGACGAGTAAAGATTTCAAAGTCATGCGGGGCTCCCTACTGGCTGGCCGATAGTGGCACGACCATCAGATCAGGTGCCGCTTGTTGTTTGGCAATGCGCAAGGCACTGCGTAACTCGCTGTCAAAATCGCCGTCGAGGTTCGTGAACGTGCCGGCTTTGGTGTCCCAAACGCCGCTATCGTCGCCATCGAGTGTCTGGTAAATCAGTGCGACGCGACCAATGCGCAGGAAGGAGACTGTGCGGTCAACGCCGTCAATATTCATATCACCTTCATAGGCTTCAATCGTGCGCCCATATTCATTTTCGATTTCATAGGCCTCAAGAATACGGCGGTATTTTTCAGCCGGTGTCGCATCCGAACGATCCATCAGCGCGCGCAAATTGGCGACGCGTTGCTGACGCTCAGACAAAAGGAACGGCACATCTAACCCAACAAACTGGTCAAGCGCGTCGATCATGCGAAACATCAGCGGCGTAATGGTGCGGTCGACATTAGTCACTTCGTCTATCTGACGACGGATCGACGACATTTCGGTTTTTTGCGCCGAGATAAGTTTTTCCAGCTGGGCATTGTATTCGCGCAAAGAGGCAAGCTGCTTGAGCGCGGCCCTATATTCACGCGTCAGCTCATCAGTTTGATCATCCAGTGCATCAATGCGCGACTGCGAGGACACACCGTCGCGCGCGTTGGCTTCCACCGTTGTTTGCACGTCGCCAAGGTTTTGTGCCTGAAGACTGCCTGTTCCCAAAACAAGCACGACACACAAGGCGCCGGGAAGAAAATATCGCATAAATGCCTCCTGAAGGGTCGGAATGCGTAAAATGTAACGCATTACCTGCCAAATTTAAAAGTTTTGTACCAGCAATAATGTCAAAAACGCGCGAGAAACTGTGAATAGCCCGCGCGCTTAAGTAAACGCCAATACCCAACATGTAAAATTTGACACAGTGATTAACGCAATATTGAAAGTGATTAACGCAATATAGAGAGTGATTAACGCACAAATTCAGTACATGGTTTCGGAGAAGGTGCCTGGAACATGTCCAAAACAATCTGGAAATATAGTCCCCAGCTAGTCCCAGCGCAAAAGCAACCTATCTGGTGACCCTAACAACCCCTACTAATCCGTTGATACTTTTTGGGGAAATGGCGCACCGGGGAAGATTCGAACTCCCGACCCCTTGATTCGTAGTCAAGTACTCTATCCAGCTGAGCTACCGGTGCGCATGTCCACCGAAACGGAAGCCATGTCTTACTGGCTTGCGGCAAATAATGCAAGCCCGCCCGACAGCCATTACACCCACTTAAGGGCGCGGAAACTGGGTTTGATACGCTGGTGCAAAGCCTGTATCACCCGCGCACCAAACCGCCCGTGCAATGGCCCGGGCCACACAATCAGCCGCCAGTGCGCCCAACACGGTTAACGCCAAGGGACGCAGTTCGGCTTGCTCTGCCAGCGGCTGCGCGCCGGTTGCCAGAACAAACAGCGCATCGCCGTCAAACGGCGTATGGACAGGCCGGATGGCGCGGGCAAGACCGTCTTGCGCCATAATCGCAACGCGCTGCGCTTCGGCGGGCGTTAGATCAGCCGCAACCGCAATCACACCAATCGTCGTATTGGCACCGGCTGCAAGCCCCGCCATTTTGCTACCGGCAAGAGGGTGCGCACCAACAGCGCTGGCAGCTGGCGCATCTGGCCAGCCAAACTCCGGCGCGCCGTTATAATCAAGCGCAAGATGTTGCGCCCAGAAGGTGCCATTGGCATCACATACTGACCCAACCGGATTAACGGCCAGCAAAGCACCAACCTGCATGGCTCCATCTGGAATTGCACCCTCCAGCATCGCGCCGTCAAGTAGCGCACTTGCACTGCCCAGCCCGCCTTTTAACTGACCTGCTTGCGCGCCATATCCGGCCCCGATATTGCCGAGCGGAAAACTGTCGGACAGCGCTTGGCAGGCTTGCGCGCCAAGTCGATGATAAGGGGGCGTGTTCCCCCAGTCTTTATTGCCGCCATTGCCGATATCGAAAAGAATAGCCGCTGGCACAATCGGCGATGGCACGGGTGGCCCACCCATTGCATAACCGCGGCCCTGCGCACCAAGCACGGAGGTGACAGCCGAGGCGGCATCCAGGCCATAAACCGAGCCGCCAGCCAGCGAGATGGCATCGACACACTCAACCAAATTAGCCGGCTGTAGTGCATCAGTTTCTCGCGTACCAGGCCCGCCGCCTGGCACCGCACAAGCTGCCACACAGGCTCTATCGGGCACGACGACGCTCACGCCGGTCATGACAGCATCATCTTGGGCGTGTCCAACGGAGATACCTACAATGTCGGTAATCAGATTTTTCGGCCCCGGTCGCACCGCATTACTGTCAATTCTTATAGCGCTCATAGCGCGAGGCTAACCAGTTGCAGAAACCGGGTCAATCGCTGTCAACATCGGGTCGTCATCGTTTGAATGGCGCGGTGTCGTTGGTAGCATAATCACGAATTTCGTCCCCCGCTCATCAGAACGGTCGAGACGAATTTGACCGCCGTGCCAACTGACGAGATCGGTTGCTATTTTCAGCCCAAGACCCGTGCCGGTTGGCGTTGTCTGGCTGACATGCGGCATCAGCAAATCATGGCGTCCTTCTTTGGGCAGCCCAGGGCCATTATCGCTGACAGATATTTCAATATTGTCGTCCACCTGCTGAGCCGTAACCTGCACCAGCTTGTTTTTCTTTTTATCATCTCTGGTATTTTTCAGCGCCTGAACTGCGTTCAAAGTCAGATTAAACAGAACTCTGAACAACAAGGTGCGCTCGGCGGCAACCTTCATATTTTTAGGGCATTTGTTCACCAGTTGAACTTCACGGCGCGGGTCGTGCAGCCGCACAAAATTGACAACCTCGTCAATTACTGGCGCGAGGGGCTGACTGCGCACATCTAAATTATCCCGCTTGCTGCTGGTGTACATCGCCGCCCAATCAACCAATGTCAGTGCTTGCTGGATGGAATTTTCAAGGCGCTCGCCCAACCTGCGTTCACGCTCACCTTTCGAAGCCTGCAAGCCTTCGGCATTGAGCTGCAGGCTCGCCAGCAAATTGCGGACGTCATGCGCAAGGTGGCTGGTGCCCGCACCCAGCGATGCCAGCCGAGCCTGCTCGTCAATATGAGCTTGCAGGCGCGCATGGAAATCCTCAACATTCGCCACGATCTGCTGCCCGCCCTCAATTTCGTCAGGCGATCCGACAAGGCCGCGCCCATATAGCCCGACAAATAATTCATCTAGAGAATGCAAAACCACCCGGCGCATCACTACCCGCAAAATAAGCGCCATTGGGAATAATAAAACCAGCGCGATCGCCCATATCTGAAGGGCCATTCTGTTCAGATAAGTGCGTTGAGCCTGCGCCGAGACAATGACTTCGATATTTGCACCGCCGGCAGCATCCGCGTTATGCAGACGTAGCAGGTGCGATGCATCTAACATGTAAAGTTGAATGAGATTGGAGAGGTTCCTGGCCGGCCTTAACGATGTCAGATTGACCAATTGACCGATTTGCGACGGCTCGATCTGGTTGGCTATATCCGGCTCTACGAACCATACCATCTCATCTGATGTGGCGTCGTGCCCAAGGATATTAATCCCCCAAATAGGTGTTCGATACAAATGCCCTGCACGGGCAGGTTCATCAAATTCATGCGCGGCAAAAACCTCGCGCGCTGCCGGCGGCAACTGGCTAATAAAAGCACCCCGTGTCACTGTGTCTTCCAGTTGCTGCCAATTTACGCGGGCCAAAATCAGCGGAATCATTATGGTCGCAACTAAAAGATAAATGCTGACAGTATAGCCAACCGCGCGCAAAGGCAGCGCTGGCAATGGCATGCTTGCCCCCGTCGCACGCGGCATGATGAGCCGCGTTAGTTTACGCCATACAAAATACGCCATACCCCGGTCCCTACGAAAACCTTCCGGAAAAATCCAGATTGCCCAGCTTCCATAGGAAATATTAACAAAGGGTTAACGACGAAACCATGATAAAAAACGAATGATGCGGCGGGTACGATCACTGAATAAAGTTGGTGAAAAATAGTCACCAGCGGCACGTTTGGACGCTTCACCACGCGTCGGATACGGCGCGATGACACTGGCAAGCGCGCCAATGCCAAGGCCTTGAGACAGCGCCAATGTCCACGGTGCGAGCAAATCGCCAGCCTGTCGCCCGACAATCGAGACCCCCAAAATTTTGCCATTGCCTTTGACCACGGCCTTCACCATGCCACTCGTGTCGCGTTCAGCGCGGGCGCGGTCGTTTTCTTCGAAAGGCCAGCGCAAAACCTTGACTGACCTATAGCGCCGCCGGGCTTCAGTTTCGCTAAGCCCGACATGGGCAAGTTCGGGCGAGGTGTAGGTGACACGTGGCATATTGGTGAAATTTGCCCGCGCTGGCAGGTGAAACAGCACATTGCGGATCACAATACCAGCCTGATATCCGGCGGAATGCGTAAACTGCGGCCCACCAGCAACATCGCCAATTGCGAAAATCTTGCGATTGGTTGTCCGCAGTCTTTTGTCGGTACTGATGTAAGGTTGGCCGACGGGTGGGCGCAGCACATCAACCCCGGCAGCCGACAGGTTCAGGCGCTCAATATTTGCCGTTCGGCCCGTTGCCACAAGCAAATGCGTGCCAGAAATTTTGCCGGCCGAGGTATGAATTTCAACCGCCGGCTTATTGCTGGTTCCGCTCGCGACGATTTTTTCGACGCCGGTGTCTTCCATTATGGTCACGCCATCGGCGCGCAGACTGTCCAGCACAATGGATGAAATTTCCAGGTCTTCGCGGCCAAGTGCCTGTGCGCCCTCGATCAGCGTTACCGTCGTACCGAGCCTGCATTGGGCTTGCGCCATTTCCATTCCTATCGGCCCGCCACCGATAATGATGAGGTGCTCAGGCTGATGACGCAGATCAAAAATAGTGTCGTTTGTGAGATAGGGTGTGTCCTCAAGACCTGGTATGTCCGGCACAAAGGCACGTGACCCGGTGGCAATCACAAAGCGCTTTGCCGCAATATGATATTTGCCGGCCGCCAGAATATTCGGTGCGATGAAACGTCCGTAATTTTCGATCACTTTGACGCCGAGTTTCGAAAATCGTTCAACGCTATCCATTGGCGCGATACCGGCAATGACATCGTGCACATGGTCCATAACCTGCTCAAAATTGACCTGCGGAGCGCGCGCTGAGATGCCGAGCCCACGCGCGCCGCGATGCATCTGGGCAGCATTGCCCGCGGCCAGCAAGGCTTTGGACGGCACGCATCCATAGTTCAGGCAGTCGCCGCCCATTTTACCGCCTTCAACCAGCACGACATCCGCGCCCATTTGAACAGCACCGGCGGCAACTGATAAGCCACCGGACCCCGCGCCGATAACGCAAATGTCGGTTCTCAGAAATTGCACCATTGGCCCTAATGCTCCTGTTTATCCTTAAACCGGCGCCACACAACAGGTGCGAGTGCCAGAACACCCAGCGCGACCAGCGGCCCGAATATTTCGGGGCGGCTCGCCAGCGACAGGTCAGGTTGGCGGCCTTCGCGCAGCAGCACCGAAATGCCATTGCCGATGCTGGCATAAACATAGGCGCCCGGAATAATGCCAATATAGGTCGTCAGCGCAAATACGGAAAGTCGCACACCGACAAGAGCCGCGCCCAAATTGACTAGAAAAAACGGAAATACAGGCAATAGCCGCAAGGCCAGCATATATGACCATGCATCGCGGTTGAACTGGGCTTCAAACGCCACCAAACGCGGGCCAAACCGCGCCCGCAAAGCGTCACCCAGCACATATTTTGCCATCAAAAACATGAATATCGCGCCTGTACCCGCGCCCAAAACGGCCAACGCGCCGCCGAGCCAGACCCCGAACAACAGGCCGCCGCTCAGCGTCAGCCAAATGGCACCAGGCAGGGATAGCGCAACTGCAAGCATGTAAGTGCCGACATAAGCCGCCGCCGCTGGCAGATGGTGCGCGGCAACTGCACGGCGCAGGTATTCTTCATTTTCAACAAGTGCCTGATAGCTCAGATAGCTACCCAGATCGAAAAACAAAAAAGCAGATAGCCCGCACATAAACAGGGCCAGCACCAAAAATCTTTTCGCTGTTTTTGTCGTTTTGGGACTTGTTGTTTTGACCATTTGAATTTCATGCCCCAAAGCGCAGTGGAATACAAGATTATATCGGTCTTCTGCATTGACTTTGTAATGTAATTTCGCTACATCCTGCGCTCATCGCGGAGCACACCCTTTAGGAGTAGATGACGTGAAAAGAACTTTTCAACCGAGCAATCTGGTGCGCAAACGTCGCCACGGTTTCCGCTCGCGCATGGCAACCAAGGGTGGTCGTCTGGTCTTGGCCCGTCGGCGCGCGCGCGGACGCAAGCGGCTCTCAGCTTAAATTAGGTTCTATGGCACCCGACCGCCCAGCGATTAATACGCTGCGTGTCAGGCGGGAGTTTCTGGCCGTGGCGAAAGGCTACAAACAAGTCCGTCGTGGCCTTGTACTGCAAGCCCATCCTAGAAACGCGTCAGATTCCGAAAAATATTCCGACAATTCAATCCGTTTTGGTCTAACCGCCACAAAGAAAATCGGCAATGCTGTTATCCGCAATCGAGCGCGACGGCGCCTGCGAGCATTGGCACATGAAATTTTATCTGCCCATGGGCAGCCAGGTTATGATTATGTACTCATCGGACGCGCGTCCACGGGTGACAGGGCATGGGAAAGTCTTCAAACCGATCTACGGTCGGCGCTTAAGCAAATTCATCGGCGGAAAGATGAAAAGGAGTAAGGTGTGCAGGATAACAACAGTAATTTTCTGATGGCTGTCATTCTGAGCCTTGGCGTTTTGCTAGGCTGGCAGTTTTTTGTCGTCGAACCTCGCCTTGCTGAGGAACGCGCCCGCCAACTTGCGGCGGC
Source organism: Rhodobiaceae bacterium UBA7378 (assembly GCA_002469805.1). Lineage (GTDB taxonomy): Bacteria > Pseudomonadota > Alphaproteobacteria > RS24 > RS24 > UBA7378. The sequence goes on along the minus strand of DKNW01000021.1, from coordinate 14,332 downwards.
TGAAGAAGCTGCCGCTTTTGCCGACGGCTCCTTCACGGAAAACGGCGAAAACGCGCCGGCACCATCGGCGTCTGGGCAACCTTCACCCAGGCAACCGGTAGTCGGTCAGCCAAGTATTTCCCGGGCACCGGGCGCTGGGCCGACCTCGCAATCGAAACCTACGACAAACAATATGTTTGCCAACAGCCCGCGGCTGCGCATTGAAACCGACAAAGTATCTGGCTCGATTGCGCTGATGGGCGCGCGGTTTGATGATTTGATTTTGCGCGGCTACGCCCAGACGCTAGCCGAAACCTCACCGCGCCAGCGCCTGCTAAACCATGAAAATGAAATTGGCCACTGGCAAGCCCATCATGGCTGGGTCGGCGCCGATGGCGGCAACGTCACCTTGCCTGGGCCGACGAGCATGTGGCGTGTTGTGGACGGGAGCGTGCTGACCCCGGAAAGCCCGGTTACCATCGCGCATGTCACACCCGAAGGCGTCGAATTGCGCCAGCGCATCGAGGTCGATAATGATTTTCTGTTCACCGTCACGCACACAGCGCGCAATGGCAGCACCGACGATATTACGCTTTACCCATTTGCACAGATCACGCGAACAGGTCGCCCGCAAACGAGCAATCTGTTTATTCTGCATGAAGGCGCAATCGGGTTTTTTGGCGAAGAGGGCTTGGAAGAGCTCGATTATGGCGACCTGATAGACGAACGTGTTGTCTCCAAACAGTCAGATAAAGGCTGGCTGGGAATTACCGACAAATACTGGGCCACGGCCATAATTCCACCGCAGGGCGAGACATTCTCAGCCCGCTTTACCGGCGATGGTGCCGATAGTCGCGCCAATGAAGTTTTCCGCGGCGATTATTTGCTTGGCGGTCGCCAGATCGCCGCCGGTCAACAGACACAGCTTGTGACCCAGTTTTTTGCCGGCGCCAAGGTTGTGGATCTGGTCGATGGCTATGCTGCGGATGGTATTACGCGTTTTGACCTGCTGATTGACTGGGGCTGGTTTTATTTCCTGACCAAGCCTATGTTCCGCGCGCTACAGATTTTCTACGACCTTGTTGGCAATTACGGGGTCGCCATTCTCATCGTCACCGTGCTGATTAAGGCGGTGTTTTTCCCGCTCGCCAGCCGCTCATATGAGACCATGGCGAAAATGAAAAAACTACAGCCGCGCATGGTGCAGATCCGAGAGCAATACAGCGATGACAGACAGGCCCAGCAACAAGAGCTGATGAAAATATACCGCGAGGAGAAATTGAACCCGCTGGCTGGTTGCCTGCCGATTCTGCTTCAAATCCCGGTTTTCTTCGCCCTATATAAAGTACTTTTTGTAACGATTGATATGCGGCACCAGCCTTTCTTTGGCTGGGTTACTGACTTATCAGCACCGGACCCGACATCACTGTTTAATCTGTTTGGCGTCATTCCATGGGACCCGCCCTCATTCCTCATGCTCGGCGTGTGGCCCCTATTGATGGGCATTACCATGTTTATCCAGATGCAGATGAACCCGCCACCGCCGGATCCAATCCAAGCTCGTATGTTTCAGATTTTACCAATTTTCTTCACCTTCATCCTTGCAGGCTTCCCCGCCGGCTTGGTGATTTATTGGGCATGGAACAACTTCCTGTCGATTTTGCAACAGGGGCTCATCATGCGCCGCAATGATGTCGAGATCGAATTGCTGGCCAATATCGGAATGTCAGGACGCGGGCGCAAGCAAAGCAGTGATAGCGCCGATGGAACAGATTAACGCCGAATATTTTGCGGCAGCCGGTCGCTGGCTATTCGCCCGCGGTTGTGAGTTCCGGCTTGGCGTCACGAATGTCGACGCCCTGCCCCCGGCCGACAGGGTTGAAGTGGCGTTTGCCGGTCGCTCGAATGTCGGCAAGTCGAGCCTGATTAATGCCGTGACCGGACATAAAGCACTGGCGCGCACATCGAATACACCCGGGCGCACACAGGAACTTAATTTCTTTATGATCGCGCCAAATCTCGGTAGCGATGGTGCGGCGTGGTTGGTGGACCTGCCGGGCTATGGCTATGCACGCGAAAGCAAAACTAAAATCGCTGCGTGGAACAGACTGCTGGAACAATATTTACGCGGACGGCCAAATTTGCGCCGCGTGTTTGTGTTGGTAGATAGCCGCCATGGTTTGAAAGCCAATGATCTTGCCATGATGGATGATTTTGATCGGACAGCAGTTTCCTATCAGGTCGTGCTTACCAAGTCCGATAAGATCAGCCGCCCCGCCCTTGACACAGTGATGGCGCAAACCGAAGCGGCCTTGCGTAAGCGCGTAGCCGCGCATCCGGAAATCCTTGCTACATCGAGCGAGAAAACTCTGGGCATTGATGATGTACGCGGCGCTATTGCCGGTCTGGTTGAACTCGACGCTTTGGGCTATAAACGCGATACATAAACGTAATAACTCAGACAGAACAGGGTCCAGATGAGTTCAAAATCAAAGATCAGAAAACCGGCATCTTCGGATGACTGGATCGCGCAGGCCCATGTGCTGACAGAAGCGCTGCCGTTCATGCAGCGTTACGATCGCAAGACCGTCGTCATTAAATATGGCGGGCATGCTATGGGCGATGCTGTTCTTTCCAGCCAGTTTGCCCAAGATGTCGTGTTGCTAAAACAATCGGGTATCAACCCCGTTATCGTTCATGGCGGTGGGCCGCAAATCGCGTCGATGCTGGAGCGGCTAAACATAAAGAGCCGCTTTGCCAACGGATTGCGGGTGACCGATGCCGAAACCATCGAGGTTGTCGAAATGGTTTTGGCAGGTGCCATAAATAAACAAATCGTGACTGCACTTAATCAAGCGGGTGGTCGCGCGGTTGGCCTGTCGGGAAAGGATGGCGACCTTATGATCGCCAGCAAAACGCGAACCCGCAAACGCGACGCTCAGTCAAATGTCGAAAAAGCGGTCAATCTGGGCTTCGTTGGCACACCCAAGAAAGTTAACACGGACGTTCTAGATGTTATGTTGCGCTCCGACATTATTCCCGTCCTCGCGCCGATTGCGACATCGGATAAAGGCCAGACACTCAACGTAAATGCTGACACGGCGGCCGGAGCGCTTGCTGCGGCCCTTAAAGCCGAGCGACTTTTGATGCTGACCGACGTGCAAGGCGTTCTCGATGCTAAAGGCAAACTTGTGTCGCGGCTCACCCAGCGACGCGCCGCCACACTCATCCGCAGCGGCACAGCGAAAGGCGGCATGATTCCCAAAATCGAGACAGCACTTGCCGCGGTCAAAAACGGCGTTGGCGCGACAGTAATTCTCGATGGTCGCGTGCCGCATGCCATCTTGCTCGAATTATTTACCGAGCTGGGTGCCGGCACATTAATCGAATAGGCGTTCAGGTGGTTTTTCGGTTCCTTCGACAGCTCTACCTTACCTTCAAATTTGCTTCTGGGGGTTTCTCCGGCATGTTACGTCACGCGGCACGCACGACAAGCAGGCCTGATACTGAAAACACTGCAAGTTATGTATCGCTGGCTGCGCTGAGCGCAATTTTTATGGTGCTGACCGCGGCAATCCCAGCGCAAGCTAAATTGCGCCTGTGCAATGAAACAAGCTATGTGCTGACAGTCGCAACCGCGTTTCAGCTGGGCGTGGCCAGCAAAACCGAGGGATGGGAAACCGTTCTGCCAGGCACATGCGAAACCGCGCTGAAGAATATCCCCGACGGTGCAGGCGCTTTTGTGCACGCTGTTTCCCACACGGCCCACAGCGCAGACACGCTGGTTTTCGACGGGAGCGAACGCTTTTGCGTCGGGCCACGTGGCCGACGCTTTACCATTGAAGGCCGCCGTGAATGTAGGAAAAGGGGGCATGTTTCCGCCGACTTTGCACCCGTATCCATGGATGCATCACGCCCAACCGTAACCTTTACCGAGGATGATAATTTCGGGCGCCTCGCCGTGATGGCGGGCATCCAGCGCTTACTGGCGGATATCGGTTACGAAACCGGCACTGTTGACGGCTTTGGCGGGGTGCGGACGCGCGAGGCAATTTCTGCTTTCAAATTGCGCTATCAAATTCGTGGCAATCCCAACAATAGCGATCTTCTCGAACGCCTTCTCGAAACGGCAGCGACCCAATCGACCGACCGAGGCCTCGTTATGTGCAACAAAACCGATTATCTCGTCTGGGCGGCAACCGGCATTGTACGCGAAGACAGTTTTGAAAGCCGCGGCTGGCACCGCGTCGCCGCCAATGAATGCGCGCAAGTCATCAACCGCAATCTCGACGATAAATATTATTTCTACTATGCCGAAGCCGTGACAGAAACAGGCCGCCAAGCTGTGCGCGCGGGCCGTCCTGTTTTATGGCAAGGTGACTTCATTATGTGCACAAAATCCACCCGCTTCGTCATCAACGGGCGCGAAACCTGCAGCGCGCGAGGTCTAGACGAAGCCAATTTCCGGCGCATCGATACCGGCAATGCGCGCAAATGGCGTATTAATCTGGATTAATAGACATGGAAAAATTTTCCGACATAGACAGTTGGGTCTTCGACCTCGACAACACGCTGTACTCGGCGCAACACAATTTGTTCGCGCAGATCGATACGCGCATGACCTCCTTCATTTCCGATGCGCTCGACGTATCCCGCGACGAGGCATATCGCGTACAAAAAGAGTTTCTGCATGACTACGGGACGACGCTGGCCGGGCTGATGAATCGCTACAAGATGGCGCCGGATTCGTTTTTGGATTTTGTTCACGATATTGATGTCAGTGTGCTGGCACCAGACATGGCTCTGCGCGATATGATCGGCGCACTACCCGGGCGGAAATTTATCTTCACCAATGGCACCACCGAGCACGCTGACCGCGTGGCGAAACAGCTTGGTATCCGCGATCTTTTCGATGATATTTTCGACATTGTATGCGCCAATTACGTGCCCAAACCCAATGCGGGCATCTATCCGGCGATGCTCGCCAAATTTGGCATTGAAGCACACCGCACCGCGTTTTTTGAAGATATGGCGCGCAACTTGCCGCCGGCCCGCGCCTTGGGCATGACGACGGTGCTGCTGCGTGATCCTGGAGCGCAGGAATATGGCGGTCCGGTAGAGCCTGAACATATCGACCACCAAGGGTCAGATGTTAAAGACATCCTATCGCGCATTCTTGCCTATCTTGCTCAGGCAGACCGCTAGTGCGTTGACTTGCCGCCTTGGGCTGTTAAGTATCGCGTGATAGACACTGGCAAAATTCGGAGCATGGGTATGAACCTGGAAGCACTAGAAAACGTCATTGATGCGGCATTTGAAAATGCTGCAGACCTCACGCCAGATACACAAGGAGAGGTGCGCGACGCCGTTGATACAGCTCTCAATCTTCTGGATGAGGGCAAGCTGCGGGTGGCGGAAAAAACTGGCGAGGACTGGCAGGTTAATCAATGGCTCAAGAAAGCTGTTTTGCTGTCGTTCCGGCTCAATAGCATGACAACCATTTCGGCTGGCCCGGGCGATGCGAACTGGTGGGACAAAGTACCATCAAAATTTGAAGGCTGGGACAGTGCACGATTCACGCAAGCCGGTTTCCGCGCTGTGCCAAATTGCGTGGTGCGCCGCTCAGCCTATATCGCGCCAGGCGTCGTGCTGATGCCCAGCTTTGTCAATCTCGGTGCCTATGTCGATAGTGGGACCATGGTCGACACATGGGCAACGGTGGGCTCATGCGCGCAGATCGGTAAAAATGTGCATATCTCGGGCGGCGCCGGCATTGGCGGGGTTCTCGAACCCTTGCAAGCTAATCCAGTTATCATTGAAGATAATTGCTTCATCGGCGCGCGCTCGGAGGTTGCCGAAGGCGTGATTGTGCGCGAGGGCGCGGTTTTATCGATGGGTGTTTTTATTACCTCATCAACCAAAATCGTCGACCGCGCCACCGGCCAAATTCATCGCGGTGAAGTGCCCGCTTATTCGGTTGTCGTGCCCGGCGCACTTCCGGGTGGGCCGGACCAGCCAGCGCTGTCTTGCGCCGTCATCGTCAAAACCGTTGACGCCCAGACGCGGGCGAAAACATCTGTTAACGACTTGCTGCGAGACTGATATGACCCTCGATCCGGTTCAGCTGGCTGCCGAGCTTATCCGTTGCCCATCGGTCACCCCGACGGACGCCGGCGCCTTAGATGTATTGCAACAGGCCCTTGAAGGCTTGGGCTTTACCTGCACGCGCCTACCATTTGAAGAAAACGGCACAGCTCCGGTCGACAATCTCTATGCGCGGCTGGGCGATAGCGCACCAAATTTATGTTTTGCCGGTCATACAGATGTTGTGCCCGCAGGTGCGGCAGATGACTGGCAAGTCGACCCTTTTGCCGGCATGCAACAAGACGGGTTTTTATGGGGACGCGGCGCAGCCGATATGAAAGGCGCGATTGCGGCTTTTGTCAGTGCCGTCAGCGCGCATCTGGAAAGCCAAGAAAGTTTCGGTGGGTCAATCAGCATGCTGATCACCGGCGACGAAGAGGGGCCGTCGATTAATGGCACGCGCAAAATGCTCGACTGGCTGGCCTCGCGTGGCGAGATTATTGATGATTGCGTGGTCGGCGAGCCAACCAATCCCGAACAGCTAGGTGATATGATCAAGATCGGGCGGCGCGGCAGCGTGAACGGCATCGTGACCGTGAACGGCACGCAAGGCCATGTTGCCTACCCGCACCTTGCCGCCAATCCGGTTCCGCAACTGGCCGCAATGATGAACCATCTTTCTTGCACATCGCTGGATGAGGGCACCGAACACTTTCAACCTTCTAATCTGGAAGTGACGAGCTTTGATGTCGGCAATGCAACCACCAATGTTATCCCGCCGCAGGCCACCGCGCGGTTCAACATCAGATATAATGATAGCTGGCAGGCTGATACGATTTCGGCTTGGGTCCGCGCGCAGCTGGATGAAAGCGCCGGCCCGAGCGGGTATCAGTTAGAGCTCGCCCATACTGGCGATTGTTTTTTAACCCCGCCCAATGATTTTGTCGAAAGCCTTAGCATGGCCGTTCAATCGGTGACCGGCCGCCAACCCGAACTATCTACCAGCGGCGGCACATCAGATGCTCGATTTATTAAGGACGCAGCGCGCGTCGTCGAGTTCGGACTTGTCGGCAAAACCATGCATCAGGTTGATGAGCGCGTTAGACTGGATGATATCCGTCAACTCGCGCAGATTTATACCCGGCTTCTGACCTCCTATTTTTCCTGATCTTTATCAATTTCGGGCGAGACCAACATCTCGTCGGGGTAATCCACTGCCATAAACGTCAAGCCATGGGCTGGCGCAACTGGGGCGCATGCCCGCCGGTCGGCCGCTTCAAGCGCGTGGCGTAAATCTTCCGGCTGCCACTTTCCCTGCCCGACAAGTTTGAGTGCCCCCGCCATGGAGCGCACCTGGCTATGCAGGAACGAGCGCGCCCGCGCGGTAATATCAATGCCCGCATCACCCGCCGACACATCCAGCGCATCCAGCGTGCGTATTGGTGAGTTGGCTTGACACTGGCTGGCACGAAAAGTTGTGAAATCATGATTGCCTAGTAAATATTTGCTGGCGGCGCGCATGGCTTCGATATCGAGTGATTGAGGCACCCACCAAGCTTGCATGCGGTCGAGCACAACCGGCGCGCGCTGCGAAATAATGCGATACCGGTAGCGCCGCGCCAGCGCAGAAAACCGCGCGTCAAAATCGGCGCGCGCATAATGCGCCGTAATGACAGCAACAGGGGCAGGGCGTAAATGAAAATTCAGCCCGTCACGCACACGGTCCGGCGCAGGCGCGGTTTCCAGATCAATATGGGCGACCTGCCCGCGGGCATGCACACCAGAATCCGTGCGTCCCGCCCCGTAAGCCGTTACCACCTCGCCGCAAAATGAACCGATAGCTTGCTGGAGTGCGTCCTGCACCGCCCCCCCATCGGCTTGGCTCTGCCAACCGCAAAACGCTGCCCCGTCATATTCTATGACAAGCCGATAGCGCATCTCTAAA
>DKNW01000021.1:5810-6011 GCA_002469805.1 Rhodobiaceae bacterium UBA7378 | reverse complement strand
GCATCTCTAAAGCTGCTGTCCGGGCGACAAAAGCCCGCCATTCATGAAATCAGCGCCCGCCATAGCTGCCTTGCCTGCGCGCTGCACCATATCAAGGCGCACACCGCCGCCACCACACGCAATGACCGGGTCGCCTGTCATAACCTGCCCGGCCGGGCCATCACTGTTGACCGGTGTTGCGGCTAAAACTTTGATGCGTGT
>DKNW01000021.1:5122-5484 GCA_002469805.1 Rhodobiaceae bacterium UBA7378 | reverse complement strand
CCGTCGACCTCAAACCAAGCGCCGGGAAAGGGTGAAAGACCGCGAATATGCCGATCGACATCAGCGGCTGATCGCGTCCAATCAATGCGCGCTTCGGCTTTGTCAATTTTTTCAGCGTAACAAATGCCCGCTTCGGCTTGCGGCTGCGGCTGCAATTTATCGGCCATGTCCATCGCTTCGACAATCGCCACAGCACCCAGATCTGCGAGCCGCATATGCAGCTGCGCGCTGGTATCATCGCCATGGATCGGCGTATCGCGCAGATGCAGCACCGGTCCGGTGTCAAGGCCCGCCTCCATCTGCATGATGGCGACGCCGGTTTTTTCGTCGCCTGCCATAATAGCCCGCTGGATCGGTGCCGC
>DKNW01000021.1:483-4820 GCA_002469805.1 Rhodobiaceae bacterium UBA7378 | reverse complement strand
GCGGCGATGGCGCGCTGGATCGGTGCCGCACCGCGCCAGCGCGGCAAAAGCGACGCATGAATATTCCAGCATCCACGCCCCGGCGCTTGCAGGAGCGCGCGCGGCAGAATAAGGCCATAAGCAACCACCACTGCCAGATCGCAATCGCGCGCGGTAAACTCATCAACCGTTTCGGCTGTTTTGAAATTTTCCGGACAGCTCACCGTCAGTCCCAGCGCGTTGGCAACCTCGTGCACGGGCGATGGCTTGAGTTTCATGCCGCGTCCCGCTGGTGCAGGTGGACGGGTATAAACCTGAATGATTTCGTGACCCGCCGCGTGGATGGCCTGCAACGCCGGAACGGAAAACGCCGGAGTTCCCATGAAAACGACACGCATGGCAGAACCTATTCGGCGCGCACGGTGTCGCGCTCGGCTTTTGTAATTTTCTTGAGCACGATTTGGCGTTTCAGACGGGAGAGGTGATCGAGAAACACAATGCCGTTCAAATGATCGATCTCGTGCTGAATACAGGTTGCCAGCAAGCCGTCGCATGCCAGCTCTTGTGGTTCGCCATCATAATCTAGATAGGCGATCCGGCATTGAGCCGGGCGCTCGACATCATCGTAAAATCCGGGTACCGACAGACACCCTTCCTGATAATTGCGCGTTTCGTCGGAAGACCAGATGATTTTGGGATTGACGAAATAGCGCGGGCCCGTTTCAGCTATCTGGGTATCACAGGCCTGCGCGTCGCTCACCGCATCTGAACCATCATTAACATCTGTGCCATTTGGGTCGCCAGCGTCACCTTCAAGATCAGCATCTTCACTTCTATCGCGCTGGCTCAAATCCATCACGATGACGCGTTCGGCCACACCGACCTGTATCGCCGCCAGCCCGATACCTTCAGCGGCGTACATTGTTTCCAGCATATCGTCCATAAGCTGACGCGTCTCATCGGTCACAGCTGCAATATCTTGCGAAACTGTTTTCAGCCGTTTATCCGGCACTTCAATAATAGGTCTAATCGCCATATCTTTCAGATAAGCCCTGCGACGGCATGCGTCAAGCAAGGCGGCGAATCGGCTACACTCGGCCTCATGCTTGATAGTGCTACATTATTTAACTTGCTAATCGGCCTGTGCCTTGGTTTGGGCGCTGCCGTGGTGGTTTTGCGCCTGCGCCAACCGGCCCAGAAGGACGAACCCGACCCACTGGTTCAGAAAATGACCGATACGGTCGAACAGATGAACCGCGCGCAAATGGAACTGGCCGGTAGGCTGGATGGCATGGCGGCGGCGCAAGAGACCGCGCGAGGCGAGTTTTCGCGCACCATGACCGAACAATTAACGCAAGTTTCCAAAACCGTAACCGATAATCTGAAAGATAGCGGCGAGCGCACCACACGGACGCTAGGCGATCTTGGCCAACGTCTGTCGCTGATCGATAAGGCGCAGCAGGAAATAACCGCGCTGTCCGGCCAAGTTGTTGAGTTGCAGCAAATTCTCGATAACAAGCAGGCGCGTGGTGCTTTTGGCGAAGCCCAACTTGCCGATATCGTGCGCGATGGCTTGCCGGAAAATGCCTATGCGTTCCAGCACACGCTGTCGAACGGGCGTCGCGCCGACTGCCTCATTCGTCTGCCGAACCCGCCGGGGCCGGTTGTTGTGGATAGCAAGTTTCCGCTGGAGGCGTATCAACGCTGGCGCAATGCCGATAACGATGACGCGGCCCGCCTTGCGCTCTCGCAATTGCGCACCGACACGCAAAAACACGCCACTGATATTGCCGAGCGGTATATCGTGCCTGGCGAAACGGCCGACGCTGCGCTGATGTTTCTGCCTTCGGAAAGCGTGTTTGCTGAACTGCATAGCCGGTTGCCGGATCTGATCGACAAATGCCGGGCATTGCGCGTTTATCCGGTGTCGCCCAATACCATGGCGCTCACATTGAACACGGTGCGGGCCATTATGCGCGATGTCAAAATGCGCGAGCAGGCCGGACTGATCCAGAACGAAGTGCGCGTTTTGATGGAAGACGTGTCGCGCCTTAATGAGCGGATTGGCAAATTGCGCACGCATTTTGGGCAGGCTGAAAAAGACATTGAACTGATCGAAACATCGGGACGCAAAATCAGCACACGCGGCGACCGGATCACCGGCGTTGAACTGGAAGATAAATCCGACACCGCGGCCGATAATACGCCAGACAATCCGCAAAAATTACCCGACATTTAAACCCGCGGCTTCACGTTTCGCGGCGCGAGCGCATGGCAGCAATCAACGTGCCGTCATCCAGATAGTCCAGTTCACCTCCGACCGGCACGCCATGCGCCAGCCGCGTGATGGTGACCGATAACGGGGCCAGCATATCGGAAATATAATGCGCTGTTGTCTGCCCTTCGACCGTTGCATTGGTTGCCAGAATTACTTCGCGCACCTCTTCGCCCGTGCATCGCCCTTGCAATGTGCCAAGGTTCAATTCTTCCGGGCCCATGCCATCAAGCGCAGACAGCGTGCCACCCAACACATGATAGCGGCCCTTTAGGGCTTTGGCGCGTTCGAGCGCCCATAAATCGCCGACATCTTCGACTACGCAAATGACCGAGGTGTCGCGACGCGGGTCGGCACAGATAGCGCAAGGGTCTTGCGTATCGATATTACCGCAAATGGTGCAGGTTTTTATGGCATCACGCGCGGCGGCAAGTGCCGTGGTCAACGGATCGAGCAGGGCCTCGCGTCGGCGCATCAACGTAAGGACAGCGCGGCGCGCTGAACGCGGTCCAAGCCCGGGTAGGCGCGCCAGATATTTAACCAGCTCCTCAATTTCGTTACCGGCCATGGCTTACGCATCATCTCCCGCATCATCTTCAAGATCATCAGCATCCGTATCAAGACTGTCAGCAAGCACAAGGTCGTCGACCTCGGTGATCGCCTCAATACGTGCATCGGGAAAAACATCGAGCGCGGCCTTAACCAGCGGGTCAGCTAATGCTGCCTCGTGGCGTATGTCTGCGGCCGATTGGCGGCGGCTCGCAATCGTGTCCGCGCCGGGTTCTGCTGTCAGGGATACCATCCATTTTTGTCCGGTCCATTCGCGCAATTTGCGGGTCAAATCCTGCGCGATATTTGCTTGTTCTGCTGCCAAGCGAATATCTAGGCGCCCGCCCTTATCGGCTTGCGCAGCCTCAAAACGCACAAGATGCACGCCATTTTCAAGCGCATGCTTCAGGGCAAGGTCACGCTTTTCGGCAACCAGCACCAGAAGTTCGTCAAAACTCGTGACGATACGCTGATGCTCGGCGGGTACCTCCGATGTAAGCGCGGCGTGTTCCGGCATCGGTGACGAAACAGCAGATGGAGCAGCAGAAGAAACGCCAGACGGAACAATAGCGGGTGTCGTCGAAGGTGTCATAGAGGGTGTCATAGCTGGCGTAATTTCTGACGAGACTGGTGCTGAAGCTGAAACCCCGCCAGATGTCGCCCCATTTGAAGATGCCACCCCGCCTGCCGGGGTTGGGGTTGGTGGCGCAGAATTTTCATATTGCCGCACCAGTTCGTCAGGCGTGGGGGCATCGGCCATATGCGCCAGCCGGATTAACACCATTTCCGCCGCAGCACGGGCGTTAAATGCGCTTTGCGTTTCGTGATGCCCTTTCAACAAGACCTGCCACGCCCGCGACAGCACGCGAGTCGACAGCATTTCTGCCGCCGAGCGTCCGCGTGCGCGGATCGCTTCGGAAAAGCTCACATCATCATCCGCACCTGCAACATATTTCAGCCGCGTGATCCAATGTGTTAACTCGGCCAAATCAGCGATGATCACGGTGGGATCGGCGCCTAGATCATATTGCGCCTGAAACTCGTCAAGCGCGTCAGGCAAGCGCCCGCCCATAACCATCTCGAATAGATCAAACACGCGTCCACGATCAGCCAACCCCAGAAGGCCGCGTACGGTTTCCGCCGTCAGCGCATCGCCAACATCACCGGCATGCGCCAGTACCCGATCAAGCAGGGATAACGCATCGCGGGCCGAGCCATCCGCAGCGCGCGCAATCAGAGCCGTCACTTCGTCGTTCAGTGTGATGTGCTCCGCACCGCAAACTTTATCCAGAAGGGTGCCTGTGTCTTCCGGTGTCAAACGCCGTAAATCAAAGCGTTGGCACCGCGATAGTACCGTGACTGGCACCTGCCGGATTTCGGTGGTCGCAAAGATAAATTTCACATGCGCTGGTGGTTCTTCCAACGTCTTCAATAGCCCATTGAACGCGGCTTTTGAAAGCATGTGTACTTCGTCGATAATATAAACCTTGAAGCGTGCCGAAGCCGGCGCGTAGCGCACATTTTCGATAATCTC
>DKNW01000021.1:0-178 GCA_002469805.1 Rhodobiaceae bacterium UBA7378 | reverse complement strand
GTAGCGCACATTTTCGATAATCTCGCGAATATCGGCAATGCCGGTGCGCGAAGCCGCATCCATCTCTATGACATCAACATGGCTGCCATCCATAATGGCCTCGCAATGGGTGCCGGGCTGGGCGAGGTTCATGCTGGGTACGTCGGTGTCATTGCCCTTATAGTTCAACGCCCTGGCC
>DKNW01000106.1 GCA_002469805.1 Rhodobiaceae bacterium UBA7378 | reverse complement strand
AATGGAAAATAACGAGAGTGATCGCCCTGTAGGGGCGAGTCAGCATCCGAATGACATGTATGGAAACATTGATGCGCGTAGTGAGGATGATTCGGGTGTCGCGCCTCCAATACCCGCCGCCACAGTCGTTTTGTTGCGGGACGGGGATGCTGGAATTGAAGTTTTAATGCTAAAGAAAAACTCCAAGATCACTTTTGGCGGCATGTGGGTATTCCCCGGAGGCAAAATAGACGCAGAAGATTATCCCGTTGCCGGTGATGTAGACGCGGCCGCTCGTATCGCCGCAGCCCGCGAAACTCAGGAAGAAGCAGGGCTCTCCGTGAGCGCTGAAGCGTTCGTGCAAATCGCGCATTGGACGCCGCCGCCGGGGCCGCAGAAACGGTTCGCGACCTGGTTTTTTGCCGCGCAAATTGACGACGACCAAAACATTGTCATAGATGATGGCGAGATCAAAGCGCATGCTTGGATTCGTCCGCAAGACGCCTTGGCTAAACATACAGCGGGAGAGATCGACTTAGTGCCGCCGACCTGGATTACCCTGTATCACCTGTCTAGGTACAACCCAGCGCTCGAAGTCCTCAAGCATTTTCAGGAATGCGGGTACAAAACCTATCGAACGCGGGTCGTTAAAGCTGTCAGCGGGGATCGGGTTGCTATGTGGTATGGCGATTCTGGCTATGAATCATGGGATGCGGATGTCGATGGAGAGCGTCATAGACTAGTTATGGCAAAAACAGGATTTCGGTTCGAAAACACCGTTGAGGTTTACTAGCCTTAGATCATGTTTCGAGGTGCTGCGGATCTTCATGGCTAATTTGGGAGAGGGATATGTCAGAGAATAAGCCTATTTCACGAACGACGATTTACGCTCACGGGTCGTTGGGCATGCCAATGGCCGTTTATGGTTATCCGTTGGCGATTTGGCTCGGGCCGCACTACTCCGGCGTTATTGGCCTGGATTTGGCGACCGTTGGGCTGATTTTAATGCTCGCGCGCTTCACAGATGTCATTACGGATCCCCTTATTGGTGAGATATCAGACCGCTGGAGAACACCCTTTGGGCGCCGGAAGCATTGGTTAATTATCGGTACTCCGGTGATGCTATTTGGCATTTTCAAATTGTTCATCCCGCCCGCGGATGCTGGTTTGATCTATATGCTGTTTTGGCTGACTGTATTTTTCCTTGGGTCGACGATGATTGCGCTGCCGCATAGGGCATGGGGAGCGGAGCTTTCCAATGATTACCATCAGCGATCGCGGGTGACCGCGGGGCGCGAAATTTATGTATTGGCCGGTCTTTTGTTAGCCGCGACTGTGCCGCTCATTGTTGAGGTTTTAGCCGACGGTGGCGACAGCGTGTTTGCCGTGTTGTTGAAGATTTGGAATGACGCAACAGGCGCGTTTACTGGTGAAATTATGAATGCCGTACCGGTGGATCGCGGCACGCTTACTGGCCCAGTTCTTTATTGGCTTGCGATCGTCGTGATCGGCATGTTGCCTGTTGCGGCGGCAGTGTGCTTTCTTTTCGTTAAGGAACCGCCAGTTCCCGTAACCACGACGAAAATCTCAATGCGCGAAAGTTTCAGCCAATTGAGCAAAAACGGACCGATGGTGCGCGTGTTGATCATCGTACTCCTAGTTCAATTTGGAGAATCGTTCCGAAACGCGGTATCGCTGTTTTTCATAGCCGATATCGTAGGCGTGCCCACGATCGGGGCGGCGTATTTCTTCTATTTCGTTGCCGGTCTTGCCGCAATACCGTTCTGGCTGTTTCTCGGCCGGAAATTTGGCAAACACAAGGCATTTATGATGACCTTGATCACAGTTGCCTGTGTCAGCGCCACCAATTTTCTCTTAGTTGAGGGCGACTATTTCGTGTTTTTCTTGCTCTTCATCGTTAAAGGGTTTTGCTTTGGAGGATTGCAGTTCCTGCCGCTGGCAATGTTGGCCGACGTGGTAGATGTTGATTCCGCGCGTACCGGCGGTAAACGCGCCGGTTCTTACTTTGCGATATTGGGCATCTCTGAAAAGCTTGCGATTGCCTTTGGTACTGGTTTTTCATTCTTTATTGTGGGTCGGTTGGGGTTCGACCCTGCGCTTGGCGTAGCAGGCAGTACGGATCTAGGGGTGATGACGCTGCGGCTTGTTTATTGCTTTGGCCCAGTTTTGTTCTATGGACTGGCCATGAAGCTTATTTGGAATTATCCGCTGACTCCGGCACGGCATGCGCGATTGCGTGAAACAATCGCACGCAGGGAGTCGAGGCTCCGCGCAAGAGCATAAATCTGAGCTAACGGCCCTCGAACAAACGGCGGGGGTTGTCGACGAACAGCATATGGATGTCTTGTTCTGTCGCGCCCATTGCTAAGAGGTCGGGTATTACATGCCTTTGCATGTACAAAAATTGGTCTGGATTAGAGCGCTGGAATACATGCTCGGTCTCAATACTGCCGTCAGCTTGCTCGTTGTGAATATGCAAACAGATGCAGTCGTGGGACGGGCATAAACGTTCGCCATATCCCATATCGATTAGGCGTTTGAGTGTTACGGTGCGCATATGCGGACTCACATGACGTCCCGGGTATCGGTCTAATCCGAGAAAACAGCCCTGAGCTAGAATCCATTCTAGGTATTCGGTGTCGGTGGTATCGTTGCAGTGGTCAATTTTGACACGGCTCAAATCCACACCTTCTTCGCGGAAAATTTGAATCTGGCGTCGGGCCACATGTCCGGTAGGGTAGGAGTGCACCATAATAGGCACACCCGTCTGCACGTGCGCTCGGGCAACAGCCCGGGCCATGGTTTCCAGTGGCGGCGTAACGCCTTCAAAGTCAGCGGCACACTTCAACATGCCGGCTTTAATATCAGTGCCGCGAAACCCCTCGGTTAAATCGCGGACGAACTCGTCTGCCATTTGATTGGCGCCTACTCCGTGCATGAAGCGTGGTACATCTAACCACCAGCCGGTGACATTAATTAGCTTCACTCCAGAGGCCGCCGCGACTCGCTGCAATAACCGTGGGTCTCGTCCCAAATCGAAGGTCGTAGCGTCAAGCATTGTGTCTATGCCATTTGCTTTGGCTCTCTTCAGGCATTCAATAGCGCGGGTTTCATAGTTCTGCCCGAGCAAGTCGGGGTAACTCTGGGTCAAACCGCT
>DKNW01000089.1:19088-19276 GCA_002469805.1 Rhodobiaceae bacterium UBA7378 | reverse complement strand
CATATAGGTGGCCTTCATGTGCCGCCGGTCCGTGAACGCGTCAAAGTTCGCGATGTGGTAATCGAAGTTCTAGAAACGATGAAAAACAGGTCGTTCCAGTCTTTGTTCTTGGCATCGATATTTTCCGGTACCGCGGCGGGAATGCAGGCAGCTTTAAGCATTTATTTCTCGACTTTTTTCTGGGGATT
>DKNW01000089.1:18329-18783 GCA_002469805.1 Rhodobiaceae bacterium UBA7378 | reverse complement strand
TTTCTCGACTTTTTTCTGGGGATTGAAAGCTGCCGAGCTAGCCATCTTTACAATGTTTCAAGCGCTCGCGGCGTGTTGTGCTGTGCCGATTGCGCATATGCTGGGCAAGCGTTTTGACAAAAAACGAGCGGCCATGGGCAGTTTCGTCTTCATGATAAGTTTCGGCCCGCTCATGCTGTTTGGACGTGTGATAGGTGTCGTGCCGGAAAATGATAGCCCGTGGCTTTTGCCGATGTTGCTGGCGCATAATTTCATCGAGGTTTGCGTCATTATTGTGTTTTCGATTTTGTTCGGGGCGATGATGGCAGATGTCGTCGAGGACAGTGCGGTAGATACGACACGGCGCAGTGAAGGGGTTATTTTTGCCGCGCGTGGGTTTGCCGGAAAAATGGTTTCCGGTCTTGGCATTTTGCTGGCTGGTGTAATTTTATCGGCGGCTAATTTGCCGCGCGAT
>DKNW01000089.1:0-18011 GCA_002469805.1 Rhodobiaceae bacterium UBA7378 | reverse complement strand
ATTTGCCGCGCGATGCAGCCCCCGAAGACGTAGATAATGAGGTATTAGTCGACCTTGTTTTGTATGCGGCACCTGGCCAAATTCTGCTTTACTCATTGGCGCTCTTGATGATCACGCGCTACCGCATTTCGCGCGCCAAACATGCCGATAATGTCACCCAGCTAGAAACACTCTAGTTGAGATCTTCTAATCTGCCCTCGCAAGCTGGAACACCTTAAGCGCTTAAGCACATTGTTTTATGAACTGTGATTAGAGAACGACAGCGCGGTCGTTATTCGCATGCAGTTCAGCAGTCATTTTCTTGACCAATGATTGACGTATCTCTCTTTTATTACCTGCATAAGCCTGACCATCGAGTGTTTTGAAGTATTCAGCCTTTTCGCGTACACGCGCCGAGAAGTCATCAGGTGCAGCCACTTCGTCAAGGAAGCCGATCTCGCTGGCCGGCTCTGGACCGAACAGGTCAGCCCCGACAACGGCGATATCAAGGTATTTCTGGTTCAGCTTAAAGCGCGCAAGATCCATGCCGAATGGGGGCAGCACCATACCAATGGCGGATTCGTTCAAGCCATATTTGAAGTCGCCAGCCACGCCAATGCGATAATCACCAGAAAGCATGAGTAACGCCCCGGCGGCAATGCCGTGCCCGGGGGACGCCACGATCACAGGTTTATCGCTTCCGAAGATGCGCACTAGCATGTCGCCACCTTGCGTGACGAGGTCCATAACCCTATCGGGTTCGTTGCGCATGACTTTGAGGTCGAAGCCAGCAGTCATAACGCCGGGACGACCCGTGAGGACGATAACATCTGCATCCGCTTCGGCTGTATCCAGCGCTTTGTTGATATGTTCTATCATGGTAAAGCCGAGCGCATTTGCCTTACCGTCATCCAATGTGATTGTTGCAATACCGCTCTCGATCTCAATTTTTGCAAATTCACTCATTACATTACCTCCCCAGATATTATCTGGGACCAAGCTAGCGGATGTTTAAGTGTTGCGGTAGGATATTTTGACGCAAGGGAATTTGCGGGAATGCGGGGTATAACCTGTGCAAAGTGGAGTTGTTCATGACCTATAAAGCACCTGTCGACGAAATTGTTTTTGCTCTCAATAGTGAAGCTGGCTTTGATCGCCTGATTCAATCGGGCGCATATCCTGACCTGTCGGATGATCTTGTTGATGCGATTTTGGATGAAGCGGCCAAGTTTGCCGACAATGTTGTTGCACCACTTAGCTGGGAGGGCGATCAGACCGGTGCCCGGCTTGAAGCGGACGGCGTAAAAGTGCCGGAAAGCTTTAAGGGCGCGTATCAGAAATATGTCGAGGGCGGCTGGTCAACACTTGCCGCACCGCAAGCCTATGGCGGGCAGGGGCTACCACTAGCACTCTCCAATGCTGTGACTGAAATGATGAATTCTAATATCGGGTTCCAGCTTTGTCCGATGCTGTCTAATGGCGGCATGGAAGCGCTCGCGGCCCACGCTTCCGACGAGCAGAAAGAAACCTATTTGCACAAGGTGGTGTCCGGGGAGTGGTCCGCCACAATGAATTTGACTGAGCCGCATGCCGGATCAGATGTTGGGAATATTCGTGCACAGGCTGAGCCGCGCGACGATGGCAGTTATCTGATCCGTGGCACAAAAATCTATATCACTTATGGCGATCACGATATGGCCGAAAACATTGTGCACCTCGTGCTGGCGCGCACCCCAGGTGCGCCGGAAGGCACGAAAGGTATTTCATTGTTTCTCGTGCCGAAGTATTTGGTGAATGATGATGGCTCATTAGGTGCACGCAACGATGTTGCTTGTATTGGGCTCGAAGAAAAACTGGGCATTCATGCCAGCCCAACCTGCGTTATGGCTTTTGGAGAAAATGACGGGGCCGTGGGTTGGCTTGTGGGTGCCGAAAATCGCGGTATGGCCTGTATGTTCACCATGATGAATAACGCGCGTCTGCATGTCGGCCTGCAAGGGGTTGGTGTGGCAGAACGCGCAACCCAGCATGCGCTGGCGTATGCTGTTGAACGCAAACAAGGCCGCGCGCCGGGTGCCGCCAAAGACGACAACGAGGCGGTGCCAATCATCAATCACCCCGATGTGCGGCGCATGTTGATGACCATGCGCACCATGACGGAAGCGGCACGGGCCATTTGTTATGAAAATGCAGTTGTCGCAGACCTTGCCCATGCGATGGGCGATGAGGCCGCGCGCGCAAAATATGATCTGCTGACGCCGGTCTCGAAGGCATTCAGCACTGACATTGCCAATGAAGTAGCCGCGCTTGGTGCGCAGGTGCATGGCGGTATGGGTTTCATCGAAGAAACCGGTGCTGCTCAGCATATTCGGGATGCCCGAATTCTGACGATCTATGAGGGTACAAACGGTATCCAGGCCATTGATCTGGTTGGCCGGAAGCTACCGCTTGGTAATGGCGAAGTCGTGCGCAGTTATATCGGCGAAATGCGCGAGACAGCCGAAATGTGCCGCCAGTCGAACCATCCGGTTCTGACGCAAACGGCAAGCGAATTAGGCCATGCGCTGGACGCGCTTGAAGAAGCAACGGATTGGCTGCTTGAGCGTTCAAAGTCTGCGCCGCTTGATACGCTTGCCGGTGCCACACCGTATCTGCGTCTGTTTGGTCTGGCAGCCGGTGGGCATTATCTTGCGCGCGGGGCTATGGCCGCAACGCAAGACGCCGCGCTGGATCCGGCATTCGTCACTCGCAAACTGGCATCCATCCGGTTCTTCGGTGCTAATATGCTAACTGCATGTAGCGGGCTTTCTGCCGCGGTGATGGCCGGCAATGATGTCGTTGACGATATCGGTCTTGAAGCACTCGCCGGCTGATACCAAGGCACGTAACAATTAGCAAAACTGTTTGATTTCGGTTGTGTGAGACTCTGGTATAGACAAAAGACTATACAAGGTCTTAGGGAACACGCATGTCTCAGCCAACCGCTGCTCCAACTACTGCCATTATTATTCTGGCCGCCGGAAAAGGCACGCGGATGAAATCTGCTTTGCCGAAGGTTCTGCATGAAGTTGCCGGGCGACCTATGCTTGGGCATGCAATCGCGGCGGCGGCTGAGGCAGGGGCCAATCAAATCTGTCTGGTCACGGCACCCGAACAGCACGCGGTCCGCGCATATGCGTTGTCGGAGGCACCTGAGATTATAAATTGTATTCAGGAAAACCAGTTAGGCACAGGCGATGCTGTGCGTGCCGCGGCGGATGCAGTGTCCGGCGTTGAGCGTGTTGTCGTAATGTTTGGTGACACGCCGCTCATGCGCGCCGATATTCTCACCCAGCTATCCATGTCGGATGCAGATGTAACTGTGTTGGGCTTCGAGCCTGATGACGCAGCTACCTATGGCCGGATTGTTATGGACGCTACAGCCCCAGCCCGCATTGTAGAGTTTAAGGATGCTGATGCTGAAACCCGCGCCGTGACGCTATGCAATGGCGGCGCGATGGGTGTGCATACCGAGGTTTTATCGGCGCTGTTGCCGCTATTGGGAAACGATAATGCGCAAAACGAATATTACCTTCCGGATTTGGTGCAACTTGCTGTTCAGTCCCGCAAGTCGACCGCGCTGGTTATGGGTGATGTGGATGATACACTTGGTGTTGATAGCCGCGCAGGGCTTGCTAGGGCCGAGGCCAGAATGCAGGCGCGTTTGCGTGCCGCGATGTTCGACGCAGGCGTCACCATGCAAGACCCCAATACGGTTTACCTAAGCCACGACACAGTGATTGAACCGGATGTGCGTCTGGAGCCAAATATAAAGATCGGACCCGGCGTGCATATTGCTGGAGGCGCATTGATTAAAGCGTTTTCGCATCTTGAAGGTGTGACGGTCGGCCCGCGGGCAATTATCGGCCCGTTTGCGCGTTTACGTCCGGGCACAGTTTTGGGCGCCGATGTCCGCATCGGAAATTTTGTTGAAACCAAAAACGCCAATATTCGCGATGGCAGTAAAGTAAATCACCTGTCTTATATTGGCGACGCCGAACTTGGCCTAGGCGTTAATATCGGCGCGGGCACCATTACGTGCAATTATGACGGCTTCAAAAAACATCTGACCCAAATCGGCGATGGCGCATTTATCGGCTCCAACAGCTCACTGATCGCGCCCGTGACCATCGGCGCTGGTGCTTACCTCGGCTCTGGCACTGCGGTATCAAGTGATGTGCCGAAAAATGGTTTAACGGTGACGCGGGCACCACGCCGTGACCTCAAGAACTGGGCCGATAATTTCCGGCGGCAGAACCAGAAGGAAGATTAGGTATGTGTGGCATTATCGGCGTTATCAGCGACGCACCTGTCGCTGGCCGAATCTATGACGGGTTGAAGCGGTTAGAATATCGCGGATATGACAGCGCCGGTATTGCGACCCTCATAGACGGTCAACTGCACCGCCGCCGCGCCGAGGGCAAGCTGGGTGCGTTGGCCGGCGAATTATCTGCTGCGCCTTTGGACGGGCATATCGGCGTTGGGCATACGCGGTGGGCAACCCACGGCCCGGCAATTGAAGCCAACGCGCATCCACATCGATCCGACAAAGTTGCCGTGGTGCATAACGGCATTATCGAAAACTATCGCGAGTTAAAGAAAAACTTGGTTACGGCTGGAGCTGAATTTACATCCGATACCGACACAGAAGTGATCGCGCATCTGTTCTCGCAAAACTTAAGTGCGGATGGCGATCTTATGCAGGCCGCGCAAGCCACATTTTCACAACTTGAAGGCAGCTATGCGATCGCTCTGATTGTCGAGGGCGCAGACGACCGTTTGATTGTTGCCCGCAATGGTAGCCCGCTTGCAATAGGGCATGGTGGTGGCGAAATGTTTGTTGGCTCGGATGCGTTCGCGCTCGCGCCATTTACCAATCAGGTGTGTTATCTCGACGATGGTGACTGGGCCGTTGTGACAAAACAGGGCGTCGATATTTTTGCGGCCGATGGCGCGCAGGTTTCGCGCGAAACTATTGTGGTAGATGCTGCGTCCGCCATGGTCGACAAAGGCAATTACCGACACTTTATGGCGAAGGAAATCCACGAACAGCCTGACGTGTTGTCGCGTACATTCGGTCAGTATGCCGATCCTGAAAATCGTCGCATCACCTTGCCGGCTAATAGTTTGGACTTTGCGGGCGTGGAACGCGTGGTACTGGTGGCTTGTGGTACGGCTTATTTCGCCGGACTGGTCGGTAAGAACTGGATTGAGCGCTATGCCGGTATTCCGGCAAGTGTAGATATCGCGTCCGAGTTTCGTTACAGCGAAGCGCCGCTTGATCCGAAATGCCTCGCGATATTTGTCTCGCAATCGGGCGAAACGGCGGACACGCTTGCCGCATTAGATCATTGCAAGGCCTGCGGCATGAAGACAATTGGCGTCGTCAACGTGCCTGATAGCTCGATTACACGCGGTGTCGACATAACCTTGCCGACCTATGCCGGCCCTGAGATCGGTGTGGCATCTACGAAAGCGTTTACAGCGCAGCTTGGCGCCTTGGCTGCGTTTGCTATTACGCTGGGCCACGTTAAAGGAACCGTGTCGCGCGATGAAGAGGCGCGCCTTGTGGATTTGCTACTATCGACACCGCGCCTGGCGAACACGGTGTTGGAGTGCGAAGCCGAAATTGAAGGTCTCGCCAAACAAATCAGTCAAGCAACCAGCGCGCTTTTTATTGGTCGGGCGGCGATGTACCCGCTCGCTCTTGAAGGGGCGTTGAAGCTGAAAGAAATTTCCTACATTCACGCGGAGGGGTTCGCCGCTGGTGAACTTAAACACGGCTCGATTGCGCTGGTCGACGAAGACGTGCCGATTGTGGTTGTTGCGCCTGACGGTCCGCTATTTGAGAAAACGATTTCCAATATGCAGGAGGTCATGGCGCGTGGCGGCAAAGTTGTACTACTCGCCAGCGCACAGGGCATTGCGGCAGCGGGTGAGGGATGTTTGGCTACCATTGCGCTCCCGGATATGGATGCCTTTATAGCGCCCATGCTTTACGCTTTGCCCTTGCAACTACTCGCCTATCATGCGGCAGTGGCCAAAGGCACTGACGTCGATCAGCCGCGCAATCTCGCAAAGTCCGTTACAGTTGAATGAATTTACGACCGTAAATTAGCTGATGTATCCAAAGGTAATAAAGGTCGCAACATTTCGAAACTGTCGCACGAAATTTTGGCTGGGCTAAAATTTCTTGCCAAAGATATACCCTCTGCTACTATTTAAGAGTAACTTAAGTAACTTCAGTGTTTTATCTGGGTTTTGTGTGAATTTCTTTCAAATGTTGTGTGTGAATGTTGCCGTCGTGACGGAATAATTCGTGTTTCTGAAATCGAAAGAAATTTTATTTAATAAAGAAGAATATAAAAATTTAATGTGCTTGCAGGTGCTCTATCCGGCATCTATTGAAGTGTAAGGAAACGTGGGAATAATAATAATAATTTAGAGTGTCTCTGTATCTGTAATTGACTCCACGTTTCCAGATGTTTGTTACCTCGCGGTGTTTGTATTTCAACTCTGCAGCGTTTGTTTCCTTAGTTGTAATTTCCAGTCCTCTGTCTCCAGTTTTCTTGTTCTGTTGGTTTGGTTTGTAGACGTATTTTGCGCTTACACATTCTTAACCGTTCATCCGTAATCTGGCATGCGCTTGAATAATATTCGTTGGAATAAAAATTAAAGCTTTTTGTTTGCGTAGCCAATTTTGCGTGCTTGTTGCGCCCTTGAGGGGCAGCACCAAGGGGCCGACTGAGGTAGGCGCAAAAGTTAAATATAACAAAGTAAAAAATAGGATCATAAATGTTCTACGATCGTTTGCTCAAAATTTCTTCACTCAAAATTCGTCTTCTGGCTTCCACGTCATTTGCCCCGCTTCACAGTTTTCAAAAACTGCCGCTCGCTAAATTGCGCCGCGAAGGTTTGACACTGACCCCGCTGATCGCGGGTCTTTTGGCAGCATGCGGTGGATCAACAAAATATGTCCCCGTGGGCGATGTGGTTCTTGTTCCGTCTGGTGATGGCAGCGGCGACGGATCCGACGGTGGGTCTGGTGGCCCATTTGCGGCAAGCGATTTTACGGTTCATGTAACCGATGGCACCATTGAAGGTGCGCAGGTGTTTATCGACAATGACGGCGATGGGGTTTTGGGCCTTGGCGACGTCGATCTTGGTGTAACCGACGCGACAGGTGTCGTGCTTGTTGACGGTATTTATGCCGGTGAGGAAATCACTGTAAGCCTGACGGGTGCAGTCGACCTGTTTACGGCGGAATATTTTACACAAGGTGTCTACACGCTCACGTCTGATCCACGTGGCGAAGACATTGTAATTTCGCCAATCACTTTTCTCGTAGATCAATTAATGGCGAATGACCCGGCGCTGTCCACGCAGGATGCCATCGACATCTTATTCGGTGAAGACTCGGGTATTGATTATGACGACATCAATGACCCAGATAATTATTTCCCTTCTGCCTCGCCGATTACCGGGCAGGGGCGTGGGCACCCGATCACGAAACTCGAGACCATTTCGCAAACCGGCATCGATTTGCAGGTTCTGCTTGAGCAGAATGATTTCGCAATCGAACCAGTTCTAGATGCATTGTTGGACGAGAACGGATTTTCGCGTACTGACGATCTAACAGCGGCATCACTGCTTGAGGCTTCCGAGCGCCTGACCGAAGCACGTGAGCGATCGGGCGGTGAGCCAGTTGCGTTGCCTCAAACAGGTCTCCAAACCAATGAAGATGTTGACCTTGCTTTGGGCGCGGATGTTTGGGGCTTCCGCGATCCTGTTGGTAATGTGACAAATGCGGCTTCCGCGCTTATCGAAGTCCGGATTGTAGCGATAACCGACGCACAGATTATTGTTATTAATGACAGCGGTGTCGAAGAGGTTAAAGCGGCGGGTAGTACAATCACCGAAGCCGAGCTTGCCAATGTTGTTGTGCGACCGGATGCCAATTACTTCGGCTCGGTGACAATCACCTATCGCGTGTTTGACGGTGAATCCGTATCGGATGTTTACCAATTGGAAATCGCTGTTGTCTCAGTCAATGACCTACCTACAGATATTGAGTTGTCTGGAGACCGCGATGACCTTCCGGGCAAGGATAACGAGCAGTATGTCCTGTTTAACGGGAAGGTTTTAACTGCTGACGGCTCTGAAGCTGGCTTGCTCACGACCGCTGATGTCGAGACTAATAATGATGACGCTACTGGCGACCAAAGTGGTTTCACTTATGCTTTGTCGGGCGCCAATGGTGATTTATTTGAAATCATTAATGGTCAGTTGCAATTACGCGCCGAAGCGACACTGCTCCCCGCTGGCAGTGTGTATAGTGTTATCGTCACGGTGACTGACGATGATGGTGGCAGTTACAGCGAGGCCTTTGAAATTATTCAGGGTGGGCTGTACGTGAATGTTTCGGGCGTTCGCACCTATTCAAACGGCGCGGGCCTGATGGACGAGGCGACCGATGGTAGCGCTTCTGTAATTACACTGGGGGGGCTTGGTGTTGAGGGCCTGCCAGCAGATGCGCAGAATGACTCCTCCACTCTTGATACGGTGATATATCATACCAACGGAACGGTTAATGATACTTCCGATGACTGGGTGTTGATGGTGCTTGAAGATTTTGCCAGTAATTTAAGCACTGGTCAGTTTGATATTGTTTGAGCATTATTCCCTACTCCGGATCAAGCCAGCCAATATGACCATCCTCGCGACGGTGGACGATGTTTACTCCGCCGACTGCAATGTGGTCATTTGACCGCATTTGCCTGCCGCTTTAGTGCGTCTATATGATGTGCATGGAAGATGCATCACAAACCCAAACTGCTGTGGCGGCCGCAGCCGCAGCCCTCGTGCAGCAATATGGCGATGATGCCGAAGTGGTTGCTACTTTGCGGGCAGCCGAGTTTGCCGCCGCCGGCGATGTAGAAGCGCTTGCGGCTTGGGATATGATTATTGCCTATCTCACTGCTTTACGCGAAGGCACAAGCACCGGCGACGCCGCAGGGCCGGTAAACTAATGTCGGCCAGCATCATCACCGTTTATTATAATGGCAGCTGCAATATCTGCGCGCCAGAAATTGCGATGTATCAGCGCCGTACGCAAGCGCTGGAACAATCGCGGGTCAGCTATATCGATGTTTCCAGCGCGGCTGTTCAAGAATTGGCGCCGGGCAAGACCCGCGAAGACATGCTAAAACGGCTACACATCCAAAAAAATGGCATATGGTACAGT
This sequence comes from Rhodobiaceae bacterium UBA7378, assembly GCA_002469805.1. Lineage (GTDB taxonomy): Bacteria > Pseudomonadota > Alphaproteobacteria > RS24 > RS24 > UBA7378. Next base: position 8,749 of record DKNW01000089.1, on the reverse strand, counting down.
GGGGTAGATGCTTTTACACATTTATGGCATGAAGTGCCGGGCTTTCGCTGGCTCGCGCGACTGGTCGGTTTCGCACCAGTTCGGCTGGTTGCGAACCCGATTTATGATCGCGTGCTTGCGCCGTGGTTATACCACCGGCATTTGCGCAAGACCGCCTGCGAGACCTCTTAAATAATTGGAATGAACGGCACGCCCATAGCGCAACCCGACACGCTAAACCCAACCAGCAGGACACAGAATTTTTTAAACCATAATTTAGTAGCCATTGTTCGCTCCGTTTTTATTGTTATGGCGGCGTAAGTGTTTATTTTTCGTTATTGCCTTCTTCTGGCCAACCATGCATTTGCGCGGTTTTATATCCGGCATAATTAGGTTGATCGATCGCAAGCTTTCCCATTGTTGCGCGTTTCAGATGCGCCATCAAGTTATCATTATCAAGTCCCAATGTGCCGTCGGCTATTTTTTCACATAGCGCATGGTTCAATTCTTCCAGCGTGCCCGATGTGCCCAGCAGAATTTCGAGGCGTGCGATCGACGCTGATCGGTGGCGCGGGCCCAGATCGATCTCGCGCTGCATGAGCGCCAGAACATTGCCTGCCACGCGAGCCGAAAAAGCGGCATGTCCGGTTAGGGCAGGGGAGACCTCTAGCGTGATGAAATCGTGAACCGCCTGCATTAGATCGGCAATATCAGGTTTGTCCTGCATCAGTCTTGCCCCTCCAACATACGTAATAAGTCTATCTCGGTTTCTGATGCACGGCGCCCGATCGAGGCGCGTTCGACGCTTCTATCAGTACCGGAAATAAACGCCGTCGCCATCATCGTGCACATGATGCCCCATTTGAGCGTGCCTAAAATTTCCCAGAACCTGACAGCATCGCGGTCTACGCTGCCGCCCGCCGCTTCATAAGTGGCATAAAACTCTTCGCGCTGACCAAATCCACCAACCGGGTTTTGGTGCTGGCCAAACCGCCATGAGGGGACACACGGCCAACCAAGGTCTTCCATCGGGTCGCCCGTATGGGCCAATTCCCAGTCAAGAAGCGCGACTACACCGTCTTCCGGCCGCACCATAAGATTGCCGAGCCGAAAATCGCCATGTACGAGGCGCGTGGTCGTAGCTTCAGGCACACGGTCCCCTAACCATCTGATTGCCAATTCAAAAACCGGATGAGGATGCCCATGATCACGCAAAATTTTTGTATATTTCTCCAGTTCGCCGCGCGCATCTGAATGCGGCAGGCCAGCTATTTGAGTTTCGTCTAGCGCGTGTAGCCGCGCCAGCATTTGACCACATTGCGCGGCCAGCTGTGGACGCACGGGCGCAAACGCCTCATCGCGCAAAATTTTACGTGCGATAGTCTGCCCAGCAATGAAGCGCATCACATATCCCGGGCCCAGTCCGTCATCAGGCTGGCAGATGTAAACAACCTCAGGTACGCGCACGCCTGCCGCGTGCACGTACTGCAGCGCGCGCGCTTCATCCGTCATGGACAGCGCATTACTACCAGAAGTTTTCGCAATACCACCGGGAGGGCGACGCAGAACGAAGGTCTCGTCGGCACATGTAAAGCTGTAACTTTCTTGGCTAGCACCACCCGAAAGTCGCGCACAATTTTTTAAAGGGCCGCCAAGATGCGCGGTGCATACTGCGTCCAGTGCGTGATCGAAGTCAGAAATTGGGGCCGGTGTCGTCATGTCGAATTGCCTATTATTTGATATTCTGGCATGTATATAAGAATGCAAGAAGAATCGCCAACACGCCGTACGCTCCTGTCGATACTGCGCACCTATTTCCTCACGGGTCTGGTTGTCACCGCGCCGATCTTTATCACCTTTTATCTTGTGCTCTGGTTTGTCGAGATCATGGATGGCTGGTTCAAGCCGTGGATCCCGATGCAATATCGACCCGAATCCTATTTGCCAATCGAATTGCCGGGAACTGGTCTGGTGCTGGCACTCGTAACGCTAACAATTATTGGTGGGCTCACCGCAAATTTCTTGGGCCGCGCGCTGCTCGCGTTTAGCGATCGCATTATCCGACAGATGCCGGTCGTCGGCACCGTCTACACGGCTCTTAAACAGATTTTCCAAACGGCGATGCGCGATGACGGGCAGTTCTCGCAAGTGGCTCTCATTGAATATCCGCGCAAAGGGCTGTTCGCTGTCGCTTTCGTGACCAAAACCGCAGACGTTCGGGTCAACGCAGCGACGGGTCAAGAGATGATCAGCGTATTCTTGCCAACTACCCCAAACCCGACATCTGGGTTCCTTTTATTCGTGCCGAAGGCAGAAATTCAGATACTTGATATGACGGTTGAAGAAGGCGCGCGTTTGGTTATCTCAGCGGGCATGTCGGACAAGGAAGACACTTCATCCTGAAGAAAGATACCGAATTGCCGCATCACGCTGAAATAAATATAGCAAAGTTCTTATTGCGTTACCCCGCCCACTTACAAGCGTCGGATCCATTTCAAGTAATAGATTAACATCATCATGCACCACTGGTAAAAGTTCTGCATGAACTTCTAAATCTGCGAGACGGAAGTTCGGCAGGCCGCTTTGTCGGGTTCCCAGCACTTCTCCTGCACCGCGCAACCGTAGATCTTCCTCCGAAATCAGAAAACCGTCGTCAGTTTGGCGCATTATCTCAAGTCGTTGTTTAGCTATTTCTCCTAAACGCCCGTGATATAATAAAACACAACTTGATTTATCAGCACCACGGCCCACGCGACCACGCAATTGGTGCAATTGTGCCAATCCAAAGCGTTCAGCGTGTTCGATAATCATGGCCGTCGCTGCAGGCACGTTCACGCCAACCTCGATAACCGTGGTCGCTACAAGGATAGAAAGCGCGCCGCGCTGGAATTTTTCCATGACGGCATCTTTCTCGGCAGGTTTCATCTGCCCATGAACAAGCCCGACGCGATCGCCATAGACATCCGCCAGCGCTGCATGGCGGGCTTCAGCAGCTGCCAGATCCGACACATCGCTTTCCTTCACCAACGGGCACACCCAATATATTTGCTGGTCGCGCGACAGCACATTCGCCAGTCCCGCAACGATGTCGTCATATTTTTCAAACCCGATCACACGCGTGTCGACCGGCTTGCGCCCAGGCGGTTTCTCGATCATGCGCGAAACATCCATATCCCCATAGGCAGTCAGTGTCAGCGTGCGCGGTATCGGCGTCGCTGTCATAACCAGCACGTCCACACCATTGCCCTTTTCCGATAGGGCCATACGTTGCTGCACACCGAAACGGTGTTGTTCGTCGACCACAGCCATACCCAGATCTTGAAATTCGATATCAGATTGAAACAGCGCATGCGTTCCGACAGCAAGGCGGGTCGTGCCATCAGCCAAACGGGCCAATGCATCGCGCCGCCGCTGCCCTTGATTGCGGCCAATAATAACATCCCACCCAATGCCCATCTCTTCGAGATATGGCGCAATCGTCTCGGCGTGTTGCAGCGCCAATATCTCAGTAGGTGCCATGAGAACGGCCTGCGCGCCATTGCCCACCGCCTGAAGCATGGCGAGTAGGGCGACAATCGTTTTACCGCTGCCAACATCACCTTGCAGCAGGCGCAACATGCGCGATGAACTTTCCATATCGGCTGAAATCTCTGTCAATGCCGCGCTTTGTGCACCCGTAAGCATAAAAGGAAGCATACCAATTAATTGTGCATGTAGCCCTGCATCGGCCGGAAAACTACGCCCAGATGCCCGGCGTCGCTGTCGCCGCACCAGTGCGAGTGTCAGCTGGTGTGCGAGCAATTCATCATATGCCAATCTCGCCCGCGCCGGATGCAAGGGCGACAGACCATCTGCCGTCTCAGGCTGGTGCACCATGTGCATGGCGGTTTGCCAACTGACCCAATTATTTGACTTAACCCAGTCATTATTTTGCCATTCCGGCAGGTCGGGAATGGCGCCAAGCCCGGCTTGAACCGCCTTCATCAGCGTTTTAGCCGCAATACCAGCCGTGAGCGGGTATACCGGCTCGATGGTTGGAAGTGCTTCAAACGCAGCGCGCACGAGCATATGATCGGGATGGGTCATTTGCAACTGGTCGCGAAACCTGTCAATACGCCCGGAAATCATGCGCTTTTCTCCCTCGGGTAGAGCACGCCGGAGCCAGTCGCCTTTGGCATGGAAAAACACCAATGTAAGGAAGCCGGTTTCATTGCGACACGATACCCGGTAAGGCAATGACCGGCGCGGCGGCGGCATATGCTTGATGATTTCCACCTCAAATGTCGCGATGCGCCCATCTTCCACTTCCGCAAGAGACGGACGATACCGCCGATCGATCAATCCAGACGGAAGGTGCCACAGTAAGTCAACCAGCTTGCGGCCCGTGAATTTTTCGAGCGTCTGGCCGAGTTTCGGACCGATGCCGGGCAGGGTAGTCGCATCTGCAAAGATCGGGTTGAGTATTTCCGGTCGGATTTTTGCCTCCTGTCAATCACACCCCTGTGACAGTGCGGACGATGACAGCCGTCGCAACACGCAGTATAACCCATTTTATAAAAGGATTCCTCGCATGTCAGAAACCAAACACGCACGCCTTCGCAAGCTCGATTACCGTTCGCGCCATCGCGGTATCCGCGAAATGGATATCGTTTTTGGCAAGTTTGCCGAAACTGTTCTGGAAACACTTTCGGATACAGAACTTGATGATTACGAGCGCATTTTAGAGCTGCCGGACGACAAGCTATTTTCATGGGCGACCGGACGCGAAACTGTTCCGGAAGATGTGCGCTCGCCATTACTGGACGCGCTATTGAGCCTTAAACACATGAACCCGCCAGCGTAAATGGGTAGGGCCGTTTTTTGACATCAGCTATGCCGGATTTTCTGCCGCGCATGATTGCGCAAAAAGGCCGCCACATAATCGGTGGTGTGCCGGAAGGCTATCGTGCCCTCATTATTTCAGATCTCGCCCGATTAGGTGGAGACCGGTGCGTCTATGTTGCACGCGACGCCAGTGCGCTAGCCAGCTTATCGCGCGCGCTGACGTTTTTTGCGCCGGACATGCCGATCGTCGAGTTTCCGGCTTGGGATTGTCTTCCCTATGACCGGCTGTCGCCGCAGCCTACGGCCAGTGCAACGCGCATGGCGACGCTAGCGCGTTTACCTGCGCTTTCCGGCACGCCACATCTCGTTCTCACGACTGTGTCGGCCGTCATGCAATATGTACCGCCGCGCGATTTGGTTGCCGCACGCGTGTTTCATGCCCGTCCAGGTCAAGACTTAGATACTGAGGCGCTGGTCGGCTTTTTGACAGCTAATGGATACAGCCGATGTTCAACAGTGATGGAGCCGGGGGATTTTGCGGTTCGCGGCGGCATTATCGATTTATTTCCGCCCGGTGATGCGATGCCCGTACGTCTCGACATGTTTGGCCAGACGCTCGAATCTATTCGCAGTTTCGACCCGGAAACCCAGCGCAGTCAAGAACAGCGCGTCGAGGTTTTTCTGTTTCCTGCTGGGGAGATACATCTCAATAGTGATGCTGTCTCGCGCTTTCGCCGCGGCTATGTTTCGGCGTTTGGCGCAGTAACAGATAATGATCCCCTCTATGAGGCAATCAGTGCCGGATCGCGTTATCAAGGCATGGAACACTGGCTCCCGCTGTTTTATGAGAAGCTTGAAACCGCGTTTGATCATTTTGGTGATTGTGCTTACTTCACCGACGCGCAATCAGGCAATGCGTATCAAGAGCGGGCTGACCAGGTGAGAGATTATTACGAGGCGCGGTGCGATGCTCTTGACGACCCATCATCGGGTGCTAGCAAGATTAAGCCCTTGCCGCCGGAAAAATTATATCTCGTGGATGATGTATGGCAGGCAATCGGTGACAGGTTCACCTGGATATCACTGGATGGCTACAAGCTACCTGACGCGCAGGCCGTCGACCTTGGGGCCAGAATAGGGCGCAACTTCGCTGCTGAACGCGGCATGGAGGGGGTCAATGTCTTTGACAGTTTCCTGACCCATCTTGCAGCGCTGCGCACGGCGAAAAAGCGCGTGCTGCTGGTGTGTTGGAGTGCCGGCGCCCGCGACCGTATGAAATCGGTGCTGGAAGAACACGGCGCTACTGATATTCGTATCGCCTCAACATGGTCAGATGTCGCCAGCCTGCCTTCGGGCGTGTGTGCGATTTCGGATTTCGGCCTTGAGGAGGGTTTTGAAACGGATGCGCTCGCGGTCGTGAGCGAGCAAGATATTCTGGGTGATCGCATGGTGCGGCGTCAGCGCAAAAAACGCGCTGATAATTTTCTCACAGAGGCCGCCAGCCTCTCGGTCGGTGACCATGTGGTGCATGTCGAGCACGGCATTGGACGTTTCGACGGTTTGCAGACCATCGACGTTGACGGTGCGCCGCATGATTGTTTGAAGTTGGTTTATCACGGCGATTCACGGTTGTTTCTTCCGGTCGAAAACATTGAGCTTCTAAGTCGGTTTGGCGGCGATGATATCAGCGTGACGCTTGATAAAATCGGTGGTTCTGCCTGGCAGATGCGTAAGGCTCGACTAAAAGAAAAGCTCAACCTTATTGCAGAAGAACTTATAAAAACCGCCGCTGCGCGGGCGATGCGCGAAGGCGAAAAATTATTCGTTGGCGACAATCTTTATGAGGAGTTTTGTGCCCGCTTCGCCTTTGAGGAAACCGAGGACCAGCTCAACGCTATTGAAGCGGTGGTTGATGACCTATCCAGCGGCAAGCCAATGGACCGCCTGGTTTGTGGCGATGTCGGCTTTGGCAAAACCGAAGTGGCGTTGCGGGCCGCTTTTATTGCCGCTATCTCCGGCAAACAGGTCGCCATTATTGCACCAACCACGCTACTGGCTCGCCAGCACATGCGCACATTCACTGCACGCTTTAAGGGTCTGCCCGTGGTCGTGCGCGAATTATCTCGACTGGTCAGCACGAAGGACGCAAATTTAACCCGCGAAGAGTTAGCAAAAGGTCACGTCGATATTGTGATCGGCACGCACGCGTTATTGTCGACGAGCATTTCATTCAACCGGCTTGGTCTTGTGGTTGTCGACGAGGAGCAGCATTTTGGTGTCGCCCATAAAGAACGTCTGAAAAATCTGCGACATGAGGTTCACGTACTCACGCTTACGGCGACGCCAATTCCGCGCACCTTGCAAATGGCAATGACGGGGGTCCGCGATTTATCGATTATCGCCACGCCGCCGGTTGATCGTCTTGCGGTGCGAACGTATGTGAGCCCATTTGATGCAGTCAGCCTGCGCGAAGCTCTGTTGCGCGAAAAATACCGTACAGGTCAAAGTTTCATTGTCGTTCCCCGCATTTCCGATATTGCGGAGATCACGGAATTTCTAACCAACAGCGTACCGGAGGTGCGCTTTATCACGGCTCATGGCCAGATGTCCGGCGGCGATTTGGAAGATCGGATGACAGCGTTTTACCAAGCCGAGTATGATGTGTTGGTCTCGACGTCGATCATCGAGAGTGGGCTCGACATTCCGTCAGTCAACACCATCATCATTCACCGGGCAGATATGTTCGGTCTGGCGCAACTTTACCAGATGCGCGGGCGTGTTGGACGTTCAAAAACCCGTGCTTACGCATACTTAACCTACAGTGAAAACAAAGGGTTAACTGAGGCAGCGGAAAAAAGACTTAAAGTTATGCAATCGCTCGATAGTCTGGGTGCCGGGTTTAACCTTGCCAGCTATGACCTAGATTTACGCGGCGCGGGCAATCTGGTTGGCGAGGAACAATCGGGTCACATCAAGGAGGTTGGTTTCGAACTGTACCAATCCATGCTGGAGGAAGCTGTCGCAAACCAACGCGGCGTTGAAACCGATCGCAGCTGGTCGCCACAAATTAATGCGGGCATCTCAGTGCTTATACCGGAAGATTATGTGCCTGAACTAGATTTGCGTATGGGGCTATATCGGCGTCTTGCTGATTTGAGTGACCGCGCCGAGGTTGACAGTTTTGCGGTTGAACTTGTCGATCGCTTCGGGTCACTGCCACCGGAAGTAAAACACCTGCTTGATATTATGGTTATCAAGGGCGACTGTTTGCGCGCCGGCGTTGAAAGGATCGACGCCGGACCCAAAGGTGCCGCCGTATTTTTCAAGGATCGAACCTTTGCCAATGTCGATGGACTATTGGCCTTTGTGTCTGAGAACCAAGATCAAGTGAAGTTGAGACCGGACCAAAGCCTTGTATTTCGTATGAAAAGCGACGGAGCAGAAGCCCGCCTCGCGCATATTCGGCAAATATCAAAAGCTCTAGCCGACTTGGCCCAACCGCAAGCTGAGCAGGTCCAGAAACCCTAACTAAAAAGCCATAAAAAAGATTATTTAGCCAGCATCGGCTGCGGCTTGCGCCGTTAGCTTCTCATTCGCCTTTTTAAAGAACCGCAGCAAGTGGTCGCTGTCCTGCGCACCTAGGAGTAAAAATTTACCTCCTGCAAGAAACGCTGGCACACCCGCCACGCCAAGGTCACGCGCGGCAGCATCGTCATCGCGGGTTTGCTGGATATCTGCATCGCTTTCAAATAACCGACCAACAAGGTTCGTATCCATACCCGATTGGCGGGCTACGTCGAGCAAAACCGAAATATCGCCAATGTCTTCGCCAGCCTCAAAATATCTGCAAAATAGCGTTTCCGCGACCTGGTGTTGATTGCCCGTGCTTGCGGCCCAGCGGATCAACCGGTGGGCGTTCATCGTGTTGGGCGTGCGATCTATCTTA
>DKNW01000070.1 GCA_002469805.1 Rhodobiaceae bacterium UBA7378 | reverse complement strand
TTTATCGGTCAATTTTACGATGACCGGCCCGCACCCGCTCTGGTTCTCGTCAGCGAGAAAATGGCGGGTGCCGAATTGCTGTCAGGTGCTTTATCGCTTCGGGCAAACAGCAAAGTTGCGCTGCACCGCCCACAACGCGGAAGCAAGCTGGCACTGATTGAAATGGCCCATCAAAATGCACGTGAAGCGTTGGCGCGACACGTGGCCGAAAGCGATAGCCAGCGCCAATTGCTTGAGGGTGTGGCTGAAGTATTCGACCTCGACGCCCCGCCGCAACGCATTGAAGTGTTCGATAACAGCCACCTACAAGGCACCAACCAGCTCGGAGGCATGATTGTAGCTGGAAACGACGGGTTCGTGAAAAACCAGTACCGCAAGTTCAACATAAAAAACGATGACACCGTGCCCGGTGATGATTACGCCATGATGCGTGAGGTTTTCACCCGTCGCTATGGGCGTCTGGCGCGCGAACACAAGCCCGGCTCAGAAGCATGGCCCGATCTCGTGCTTGTCGATGGCGGGCGCGGGCAACTTAATGTTGCGCGCGCAGTGATGGAGGAGCTTGGACTGGACGATATTCCGCTAGTTGGGGTCGCCAAAGGCCCAGATCGCGATGCAGGCCGCGAGCGGTTTTTCCGACATGACGCGGCAGATTTCATGCTGCCGACAAATTCGCCGGTCCTGTATTACCTGCAACGCCTGCGCGACGAGGCCCACCGATATGCCATTGGCGGACATCGGGCCAAACGACAGAAAGACTTGCGCCGCAATGCACTCGACCAGATCGCAGGCATTGGCGCGACGCGCAAGCGTGCTTTGTTGCATCATTTCGGATCGGCCCGCGCTGTTGGGCGAGCCGCGTTGGCGGATCTCGAAAAGGTCGACGGTATCAGCGCAAAAATGGCGAAGATAATATACGATCACTTCCACGGTGAAGGGCAATAGGCGAAGCATGATGAAGCAAATTCCGAATTATCTGACGATGTTCCGCATGGCTTCTGTGCTGGGCCTTTACCTCACCTTCCACCTACCGGCTCCCCTAGGTCACTGGTTGGCGGTTGTGGTGTTTGGGCTTGGTGCAATCACTGATTTCTTCGATGGATATCTGGCACGAAAGTTTGATGCCCAATCAGATTTCGGGCGTATGTTCGACCCCATTGCCGACAAGCTGATGGTGCTCGTTTGTCTGGTGATGCTGGTTAGTGCCGATATCATAACAGCCGTCCATTTGCCGGCCGCCATTTTGATTATTGCGCGCGAAGTTCTGGTATCGGGTTTGCGTGAATTTCTGGGCGCCCGCGCCATCACGCTGCCGGTGTCGACGCTTGCGAAATATAAAACCGCGGTTCAGATGGTGGCGCTCATTTGTTTGCTGGCTGGCCCATCTGGTGATGCCGCTCTGCCCGGCCTACTGGCTTCTGGTTTTGCAACGCTCTGGCTATCAGCCCTGTTGACGGTGATAACCGGCTACGCCTATCTAAAAGCGAGCCTGCATCATTTGCGCCATGCAGGTTAAACTCTTGCCACTCGTTACAGCTTATTGAACGCCCAGCTTTTTTTGCAAATTGGTGCTCGATGTCGTGTATTGGAACGTCAGTTTCTGGTCAGGATACACCAGCTTGAAAGCGTCATGGGCCATTAGCGCCACTTCGTGAAAGCCGCTCAGGATAAGCTTCAACTTGCCGGGATAGGTGTTGATGTCGCCGACGGCATAAATCCCATCCTGATCGGTCGCGAATTTTTCAGTATCCACTTCAATGAGATTTTCATTCAAATTCAGTCCCCAATCGGCGATGGGACCCAGCTTCATGGTGAGGCCGAAAAACGGCAGAAAGCTCGTGCACGGCAACATGAGAGGCTCGCCCTCTTTCGGCTTGAAGGTTGCACCGCTCAACACCCCGTTGTCGCCATGCAGCTCGCTTATCTGACCAATATGCAGATTTACCGCGCCCGCCTCAACTAGCGCACGCATCTTATTCACACTGTCCGGTGCCGCACGAAATTCGTCGCGTCGGTGCACCAGTGTCATTGATTTGGCAATCGGCTGAAGGTTCAAAACCCAGTCCAACGCGGAATCACCGCCACCGGAAATCAGAATATCCTTATCGCGGAACGCATCCATTTTACGCACGGCATAATGCACGCCATTGCCATCGGCACTGTTCGCAGCCTCAAACGCCTCAATGCCGGGCACTGGCGGCTTCTTCGGCTGGAAACTGCCACCGCCAGCGGCAATCACAACAACTTTACAGGTAAACACCTCGTCTTCATCTGTTGTGACCTGCCAAGTGCCATCTGCGTGTTTTTCGAGGCCGGTAACCATGCGGTTGAAATGAAATTCTGGATTAAACGGTGCCGCCTGCGCCATCAGCTGATCGGTAAGCTGTTGGCCGGAAACTTCCGGCATGCCTGGAATATCGTAAATCGGCTTTTCCGGATAAAGTTCGGCGCACTGGCCGCCCGGCTTGTCGAGAATGTCAATGAGATGGGCCTTCATATCAAGCAGCCCAAGTTCAAAAACGGCGAACAAGCCAACCGGCCCCGCGCCGATAATGACCACATCTGTTTCGATTGCCTGGTGCGCCATCTGCGCCTCCATATCTATTTTACATTCGTTACGCGGTATTTATCAATTTACCACTTTTCGATTGTGTTTTAAGTTCATTCTGACACCCCGACAAGTAGTTTTTTTGCCGCACTGGAAATTCCAGCTGATGCCCGATATATAGGATCAAAATTGACAAAGCCAATGGAGCATTTTTCATGAACGAACGCGCGCCGGTTCCCTGCCCCGAAATGGTCGATATACGTGCCCGGATAGATGCGTTGGACACCGAACTCGTGATGCTACTCGCGCAACGCCAGCAACTTATCGAAGCCGCTGGCAAAGTGAAACCCGCACGTGAAAGTGTTCGCGATGACGCACGGATTGAAGAGGTTATCCAGCTCGTTCTAGCCCAAGCACGAGAACATAATCTATCTACCGATATCGCCGAACCTGTGTGGCGACAGCTGATAGAATGTAGCATCGCCCATGAATTCGACGTGTTCGACGAACGCTAGAATTGTTTTTCAGGCAGATCGAGCGTCAGGCCGTCTACGGCGTCGCTCACTTTGATCTGGCATGACAGGCGGCTGTTTTCACGCACATCAAATGCGAAGTCGAGCATATCTTCTTCCATTTCAGCAGCTTTTCCCACCTTGTCGGTCCAGCCATCACGCACATAAACGTGACAGGTTGCACATGCACATGCGCCCCCACAATCTGCATCAATACCGGGTACCGAATTTTTGATCGCGACTTCCATGACGGTCATCCCGTCTTCTCCGTCCAGAACGTGCTCGGTGCCATCATGTTCGACAAAGGTGATCTTCGCCATGTCTTTCTCCCTAACAAGCTTGAATTTGAGCAAACTATAGGCAATTTATGCCCAAGGGCAACCCGTCATTGTGTTTTCTAGGGTCGCTTTTTTGCCGCACGCTAGAAGTCACGTGTTAGCTTGATATTCAATTCACCAAAGGCCGCGTTTTTGACCCGCACCATTTCCATCAATGCCGACACATTTCCATTGCGCCAAGCCTTCGCGATCGCGCGGGGCACCAAAGTGCGTGCCGAGCCGATCAGTGTCGAGATCTACGAAAACGGCGTGCGGGGCCACGGTGAGGCATTACCCTACCCGCGCTATGGCGAAACGGTGGAGACCGTCACCGCGACTATTGACCAATTGCGCGGTGTGCTGGCGGATGGCCTATCGCGTGACGACCTGCAGACCGCCTTGCAACCTGGTGCCGCGCGGTGTGCGCTGGATTGTGCGCTATGGGATTTGGAAGCCAAGACCACTGGCAAACCGGTTTGGCAGTTGGCGGGTTTATCAGCACCTCATGCCATCACCACAGCCTTTACGATTGTGCTAGACGGTGCCGACACCATGGCCCGCGCCGCGCATGGCGCTGCCGGTTTCCCGTTACTGAAAATCAAACTTGGTAGCAGCGAAGGCGTGCTAGCCGATATCACCCGCTTGCGTGAAATAAGAAAAGCCCGGCCCGACGCCCAACTCATCGTCGACGCCAATGAGGGGTGGCGCGTTGAGGATTTGGCGCGCTATGCAGAACTGCTGGGTGCTTATGATGTGCGGTTTTTTGAGCAGCCCGTCGCGGCGCGCGAGCAAGATGGGTTAAGCGATATCGACCTGCCATTTTGTGCCGATGAAAGCGTGCATGAAACCCGCGACCTAGACACGCTTCCTGCTGCCTATAGCTGGGTCAACGTCAAGCTGGACAAGGCGGGTGGCTTTACTGAGGCTTTAGAGATGGTAAGAACCGCGAAATCGCGCAATCTCCAAGTGATGATCGGCTGCATGGTCGCGTCATCATTATCTATGGCACCGGCGCATTTATTGGCCCAACTAGCTGACCTTGCAGATCTTGATGGTCCTTTATGGCTCAGCGAGGACCGTGATCCAGGCTTGATGTACAGCGGCTCATCAATTGCGCCGCCGCCAGCTGATCTCTGGGGATAAGCTCGTTCGAGTGTTCTGGCACCGCGACACAGCGGCCACAGGCAGCCACCTGCCCGTTGCGACACCCGCTATTTGTCCCTATTGTCTGAATAGAAAAGTCATACCCAACCGATGAGTGAACATCATATGCCCAACCACATGATTAACTGGGATGAACCGGAGTTTTTGCAGTTGCCAGACCTGCGCATGGCAGTATATCAGGCTGGTACCCCAAACTCTGGCAAGCCATCAGTTGTCCTGTGCCACGGGTTTCCTGAGATCGGCTATAGCTGGCGGCACATTGTTGCACCGTTGGTGGAAGCCGGATTTCATGTGGTCGTGCCCGATCAACGCGGGTTCGGGTATACCGGACAAGCCTTTAGTGACGCCGGTGATGCCGCCAGCGTGCCGCTTTATGACATGGCGCATCTTTGTGGCGACCTTTCAGCATTGCTGAACGCTCTCAACGTGGAAAAAGCCATTTTCGCCGGACATGATTGGGGTGGCCTCGTTACCTGGCAGTTGCCATTCTATCACCCTGACCGCATTGCCGGATTAATCGGGGTGAACACGCCGTTTATTCCGCGCCTAGCACAAGATCCCATCGCAGCTTTCCGCAATGCCATGGGTAACGATTTTTATATCGTTGCTTTTCAAGAGCACGGCATGGTGGAAGCCGTTATGGATAGTGATCCGGCGCGCGCGCTTAGATGCTTTTACCGCGGGTCTAATCCCACCGAAACGCAAGGCGTGCCGGAATTAGGCCCGGGATGGGAAAATTTTGCCATTCTGAAAATTCTGGAAAGCGACGAGGCGACATGGCCCGGCAAGCAATTGCTGGCGCCCGCCGATTTTGACCATTATCACCGAGCGTATGCGCGCAGCGGCTTTCGCGGCGGCGTGAACTGGTATCGTAACTTCACCCGCAACTGGGAGATGAGTGCAAATTTCGAGCAGAAAGTCGACGTGCCCAGCCTGATGATTTGCGCTGAGCACGACACGTTTTTACCGCCGTCAATGGCAGAAAACATGCCTAAATACGTCGCGGATTTGGAAACCCATCTCATTCGTGCGTGCGGCCACTGGACACAGAACGAAAAACCCCAAGAACTTGCGGATTTGATGAGCGACTGGCTGGTTCGTCGTTTCGCCTGAGGCCGGTGGTTTACTTCTTGAGCCTGTCGTTTGGGTGGCCTATAGTCCGCGCCGTACGTGTTGATAAAGGTCGGTCGACCAATGAATAAACCAGAAACTTTCTCGGGCGCCTCTCCACAGCGTATCGCCGAAATCGACGATGGCGCACCACTTCGTATTCTTCTGCCCAGCTATCGAAGCGACCCGCACACTGGCGGCCAGGGCATTTACATGCGGCTAATATCAAAGGCGCTAGTCGATTTAGGGCATCATGTCGACGTGATCTCCGGCCCGCCCTACCCTGAGCTTGACCCACGCATCGGCCTCATCAAGCTACCATCGCTTGATATGTATGCCCGCACGAACCCAATCACTTGCCTCAACGGCGATATTATGCGGAATAAAACAGATCTCTTCGAATGGTGGAGCCATAATTGGGGCGGCTTTCCAGAACCCTATACATTTGGTGTGCGCATGGCGGAATATATGCGCGACAAGATCGGTCAGTACGACATTATGCACGACAATCAGACATTATGTTACGGCATGCTCGATGTCCGCGATATGGGCCTGCCCGTTGTCGGCACCATCCATCACCCGATTACCAAAGATAGGTACATTGATATTACCCACGCGAAATGGCCATGGATTAAATTTCTGAAGTGGCGCTGGTATTCGTTTTTAAACATGCAAATGAAAGTCGCGCGCGCGCTCGACCCACTGATCGTGGTCTCAGACAGCACGAAGCGCGACGTTCATAAGGACTTCAAAATTCCAATGGATCGCATGGTGCGTATTCATCATGGCATCGACCATGAATTGTTTACCCCGCGACCACATATCAAACGCCGGAAAAACCGCTTGATGGCAACCGCTAGCGCCGATGTGCCGCTAAAAGGTTTGATCTACCTCATTCGGGCCTATCACATGCTGCTAACGGACCATCCAGACCTCGAATTACTGGTCGTTGGGCGCTTGCGCGAAGGCCAGACAATGGACGAGTTAAACCGGCTTGGTATTCGCGACCGCGTGACCTTTAACTCCGGCCTATCGGGGGAAGAATTGTGCGACCTTTACGCTGAAACCACTATTGCCGTGTCACCTTCAGTATATGAGGGTTTCGGATTTCCTGCCGGCGAGGCACTGTCATGCGGTGTGCCATTAGTGGCGACAGATGGCGGGTCATTGCCCGAAGTCGTGGGCGATGCAGGCATCGTCGTGCCTCACTCAAACCCGCCCGCGCTCGCCCGCGCCATAGACGATTTGCTACGCGACGAAGAAAAACGCGATCAAATGGCAATCAAGGCACGCCAGCATATTCTCGATAATTTCAAGTGGGAGCGTTGCGCCCGCGACGTTGTGCAGCTTTACCGACAAACCATCGCGGCCCACGATCCAAACCAACAGCACGCCTAGCCCTATGCAGACGATTGACCTCGACATTCTCCGTCTGGAAGACGGACACCAAATACTTGATTTAGGATGTGGTCGTGGCCGCCACACACACGCCGCCTATTTCTATCGGAGATGCCATTCGGTTGGCCTCGACCTGGGCCTTGAGGATGTTTTGACCACCCAGCAGGGGTTTCTCGACCATCCAGATCTAGAGCCACAAACAGGTCATGCGCGCCGCTATGACCTGATGGTCGGAGATGCCCTGTCGCTACCTTTTGCCGATAATAGTTTCGACCGTCTCATTTGCTCCGAAGTGCTTGAGCACATACCCGATTATGCCGGCGCACTGGCAGAGATATGGCGCGTGACAAAACCGGGCGGGCGCATCGGGATTTCAGTGCCGCATCGCTGGCCAGAACAGATTTGCTGGATGCTATCGCGCGCCTATTACGATGTCCCCGGGGGGCATGTGCGTATTTTCAAACGCCATGAATTGCGCCGCGACATCGAAGCCATGGGGTTTACCTATCTGACGCGCCACCTAACGCATGGCCTCCACAGCCCTTATTGGTGGCTCAAATGCGCTATTGGTGTCGAGCGCAACGAGCAATTTTTGGTACGAAAATATCGCCGCCTACTAGAAATTGAAATATTATCCAACCCGATGGCGCTGCGGCTTTTATCTAAAATCGCTGACCCAGTCATGGGCAAAAGCCTCGTAATGTATTTCGACAAACCGGCAGGCGTGTGATGCGCGCGCCGGATATGTCGCGCTTTGATGGTGCCCGCGCCACGATACTGGGCCTACAAAACACGGACGGTTCCATTCCCTGGTTCAAAGGCGGGGTCATCGACCCGTGGAACCATCTAGAAGCCGCGATGGGCTTACAAATTCTGGGCGAACGCACCGCTGCGGAAAAAGCCATCGGCTATCTACAAGACAGTCAGTTAAACGACGGCTCTTGGTGGGGGCAGCTTGGCAGTGCGGTACCTATCGATATGGAGTTACACCAGTTTACGACCGAAGGCATGGATACTGGACACAAAATCCGCGACACAAATTTTACCGCCTATATCGCTACCGCAGTCTACCACCATTATCTGATTTTCGACGACACCACCTATGCAATGACCCTTTGGCCTTGCGTTGAGGCTGCGATCAATTTTGTGCTGACGCTGCAATATGCCGAGGGCGATATTCGTTGGACAGCCCGCGACCCCAGCACACCAGAAGAAGACAGCCTCGTTACCGGAAACAGCTCGATTCACAAAAGCCTTGGTCATGCCGTTTTATTGAGCGAGGCACTCGGCAAGCCAGCCCCCGAATGGCGAAGCGCACGCGCGCGCCTCGGACATGTGCTGGCCCATCAGCCGGAACGCTTCGACCGCACATGGGGCTCAAAAGAACGCTATTCGATGGACTGGTATTACCCAATTTTAAGTGGTGCCTTGGATGCACGCCAAACCTCAGCACGCTTTGAAGCTCGCTGGGACACATTTGTGATCGACGGTTATGGCTGTCGGTGCGTATCAGATGAGCCATGGGTCACGGTTGCGGAAAGCGCCGAACTCGTATTGGCGCTCATGGCCGCGGGACGCAGCGACCAAGCCGCAGAGCACCTTGGCTGGCTCGATAAATTTCGCGATGAAAACGGCGCCTACTGGATGGGCATGCAGGTCAAACAGGAAGTTTTCTGGCCGGTTGAAAAACCGGCATGGACCGCCGGCGCGGTGTTACTGGCCCATGATGCGGTGCACCAACTGACGCCAGCGCATGCCATTTTTACTGACAAATTCGCTTAAATACCGCCGTTCAAGCCTGCTCTACAATCGGCTCTATAATCGGCGCAAAAGCCGCAATGAGTGCACAGCGTCAATCTCTTCAAATAGTCCCGAATTTACCGCCAGCTTATATATTTCGAAAGGCGGGCGTCCGCCGTCAGCCGGATTTGGAAACACATCGTGAATTGCGAGCAGGCCGCCAGGCATAACGCGCGTCGCCCAATTGCGATAATCCGCCATCGCCGCTGCCATGGAATGCCCACCATCAATGAAAACAAAACTAATCGGGCCGTCGATAACGCGCGCCGCCAGTTCAGCGCGTGCCAAAACCGGTACAACACAATCCTCAAGGCCAGCGCGAGATAATGTGTCGCGGAAATAAGCCAGCGACGACATGCCACCGGCAGGGTCAGCCAGATCGGGGTCAAAATATTCTTCACCGGGCTGGTTTTCTTCCGACCCACGATGATGGTCAATTGCCACTAATAAGCCGCCAGCTTTCTGGCACGCGGTCCCAAGATAAACCGTCGACTTGCCGCAATAGCTGCCGATCTCAACGCATGTGCCATGCCCCGCTTGACGGTGCGCCGCCGCATACAGCGCCGCGCCCTCCTCCGGGTGCAAAAAACCTTTGACCGTCTCAATATCGACCGGCAACTCCATCGCGCGCTCCTCAGTCCACCTTGATTGCGTGCGATTTAACGCGACACGGCACGTTTCAACGCCGCTGCCCCGAAACCACGCTCATTAATCGTGGGATCGTCAAGATTGGCCGGACCAAACTCGATTTTCACATTGTCGATATTATACCGCCCAGCCTCGATATCGTATAAAACGTCAAAGTCCTGAATACAGGCCGGGTGTTCGTAATAGTTTTTCACAAACCCGATTTGCCCATGTGTCAGTTCACCCGCATCATTATACAAATCAGTACCAACCGCGATCCAGCTATCTTCGTCTAGATAAATCACCCGCTTGGCATAGCGATGTTTGAAACCCGGTTTTAAGCGCCCCTCAATCACCCAAACCCTATGCAGCTCATAGCGGATAGGATCGGGGTTTAAAAAATCTGGCTGCACAAAGTCTTCCAACTCCATTGCCGGATCAGATGCGCGATACACATTGTACCCGATGTAATATGGGCGCTTGCCAACAAGCGACCACTCATATCTGTCCTGCGAGCCGCTAAACAGCATCATATCGTCGGCAATTCGCAACCCGCGTGCCGACATCATAGGGGCCTCGTAGCTGGTGGCGCTTGGAATAGCACGAGCAATTTTACGTGTATCCGGGCGAAACAGAAAACCGGGCCGCGGCTCGACAATCTGATTAATGGTGTTTGTCATGGAAAACCCCGACCCGTTCATGCGTGTTGGTACTGACCATGTGCCCATCCAGACAAACAGCCGGTTGTCTAGGTCTTCCGACGAATTCGTCTGCGGGGCATAGTAGTAAGAGTATCGCTTGTCGGTACGCACAACCCGCGTAAACGACCCGTTTTCATACATATTTCCGCCGGTAATGCGCGCGGCAAAGCGGCGCCCGTGATAATGCGTTTTGTGGTTCCACAATACTTCGTCAGCATTTTTAGGGATCGGAAAGGCAATGCCGCCCCACGCGCCCGTTATGCCATTGCCGCCATCAACAAGGCGCGCGCGCCCAACATTGGCTTTCGTGGCTGCATAGACGTGATCTGGCGCAGCACAGCTACGCCGTGTCGGATAAACATTCATGACGTATTTGCCGGGATATTTGGCGATCATTGCCTGCTGGATTGCTGGCAGGCGTGCTGCATGTTCGGCGACATTGCTCTGGTCAATTGTGAAAAGCACCGCATCATCAGCGTAAGGGTCGATATGCGGCTGCCCGACGACATAATCAGCTGGCGGCGTGGTCATGCCCCCTGTCCATGCTGGAATGATACCATCCGCTGATGCTTTTGGGTCCGCGCCCATAGGTGTCAGCTTGGTGCCTAGAAGCTCGGCGTCAGCGCGTGCCGGTAGCGTGAACGCCCCTGACACGAAGCCAGTCATGACCAGCATGGCGGCTAACGTTAAAAAGGATCGCGAAACAAACGATTTAGAGATAGGTGATCTCATTATAATCTCCTTTAAGTTCCCTTAAATTTGCAAAAATGTATCGCATCGGGCAAACTTATGCCAATGCAAAGGTTTAGGAGGGCAAGATGTTTGATCTGGTAATTCGCAATGCAAAATTGGTCGACGGAACTGGTGCGCCAGCACGCGAGGCTGATATTGGCATCAAAGACGGGTTGATTGCCGAGGTTGGCGTCGTTTCAGAAACCGGCAAAACCGAGATTGACGCGCGCGGCGATCTGGTAACCCCAGGCTGGGTCGATATTCACACGCATTACGACGGTCAGGTCACATGGGATCCTTATCTTACACCATCGGGCTGGAACGGCGTGACCACAGCTGTGATGGGAAATTGCGGCGTTGGTTTTGCGCCTGCGAAACCCGATAGCCATGACTGGCTCATCGGCCTGATGGAAGGCGTGGAAGATATTCCCGGCGCCGCACTGTCAGAAGGTATTACATGGGAATGGGAAACTTTTCCAGAATATCTCGACGCGCTTGATAAGCTGCCACGCGCGCTGGATGTTGCAACGCAAATCCCCCACGGCGCGGTGCGCGCCTATGTTATGGGCGAACGCGGAGCGAATAATGAAGCCGCAACGCCGGATGATATCACTGAGATGGCCAGCATTGTTGAAGACGGCATCCGCGCTGGCGCGCTAGGCTTTTCCACCTCCCGCACCATGTTGCACCTGTCGAAAGACGGCGTACCGGTGCCGGGCACCTTTGCCAATAAGGACGAATTATTGGGCATTGCCGAAGGCATGCAACGCGGCGGCCATGGCATCTTTGAAATGGCATCTGACCTGAACCCTGCCGAAGAAGAATTTGGCTGGATGGCGGAGATGTCGCAAAAAACCGGCCTGCCTGTCACCTATGCTCTGCTACAAAACCCGATCGAAAAAGACGGGTGGCGCACTTTGTTAAAAATGACCGATGACGCAGTTGCCGAGGGTGCCAACATCAAAGCGCAGATTGCGCTGCGCGCACCCGGCCTTATTTTGGGCTGGGAAAGCACGGTACATCCGTTCTCGCTGCATCCAGAATATTTGCCACTTGCCGAACTTTCACCCGAAGCGCGCGTCGAGAAACTGCGCGATCCCACTATTCGTGAGAGCCTCATAAGTGGCAGTCCGTATTTCATGCAGGAAACGGAAAACCATGACGGTGACGGTCTGCCGAGCGGACACGGCGTAGCCGCACTCATTACCCTTGGTTTCGACAATATGTTCCGGCTGATGCAGGACGGCGTACCGAATTATGAGCCGGAAGGCAAAGACAGCGTGGCCGAAATTGCCAAATCCAAAGACGTGACACCAGCCGAGATTGTGTTCGACATGCTGATGGAAAATGACGGCAAAGGCTATGTCTTCCTGCCGCTTCTGAATTACGCAAATCAGAATTACGACCATATTTACGAGATGTTTCACAATGAAAATACCGTGCTGAGCCTGTCTGATGGCGGCGCGCATTGTGGTGTTATCACCGATGCCAGCTTCCCGACCTATTTGCTGTCGCACTGGGTGCGTGACCGCTCGCGTGGCGCGCGTTTCGCTCTTGAAAAGGCTGTAGCCGCGCAAACCAGCGGAACGGCTGCGCTTTATGGCCTGCATGATCGCGGCGTTATCGCGCCGGGCATGAAAGCTGATATTAATGTGATCGATTTTGACGCTTTGAAGCTACACGAGCCTAAAATGGTGCACGACCTGCCCGCGGGGGGTCGTCGACTGATACAAGAGATCTCCGGTTATCGCTATACGATTGTGAGCGGTGTAGTGACTTATGAAGACGGCGCCCCCACCGGCAAAATGCCTGGCAAGCTCATTCGCGGCATTCAAAACGCAGATGCGGAAAAACTAGCTGCCGAATAAGGCTCTGCGTCTCACAACACCTCGCTTAGCGCTTGCCTTGGCGCTCAAGCTCGGCAATCACTTCTGCGTGCTCAGCCTCATTGAGACTGAACCGCAAGAACATAAGTGCGCCGAAAATATAGGCAAAGAACGGCACCCCGGCATAGAGGAAGCGCAGCGTGTCGACCACCTGATCAGTCTGCACGGCTTTCGGCACAAAGCCTGCCCATGAGAGTGCAAAGCCGGTGACCATCAACATGATGCCATAGGCCGATTTCGACACGAAATACCAAGCCGAGAAATATGCGCCTTCCTTTCGCTCGCCCGTCTGCAACTCATCATAGTCAATCACATCAGATTTGATCGACGGGTTAATGGTGCCCCCACAACTGCCCGCAGCCCCCGCAATAGCGGCTAGCACCAGCAACACAATATCGTCGCCCTCTTGCAAAAAGCCCATGGAACCAAAGGCAAATGCTGTAACAAGCATGGAACAAAACCACAGCCGTTTCTTGCCGATGCGCCGGGCAATTGGCATCCATATCGGCGTTAGCAGAAACGAGAAAACCATATAGCTCAGAATAAAAAACGGCGCCATTTGCGGCGCGTTCAATACATATTCAGCATTGTACAAGGTGAGAATTGTAATGACCGCGCCACCAAGATTTTCAATGAAAATGATGAAGATCAGCAAGCTGGCGTGTCTGTTGCGCATGATATCGCGCATGGCTGTAAAAGGATTTTCCGCACCACGTCCAGTAAATTCAGGGCGCTCGCGCACGAACATCACGCACACTAAAAGCATCACGCCCGTCACCGCGGCCGCATAGGTCGACTGTTCAGCAGCCAGTGACCGAACGGCTTGCGAGCTTTCACCCTCGGCCAAAATAAGCCAGTACATTGTCGCCAGCGCACTTATGTAGCCAGCAATCCACCCAGCATGGCGCGCGCCGAAAATCTTGTTGCGCTCGTGATAATCATCCGTCAACTCCGCACCCAACGCCATATGCGGGACGACGAACATGGTCTGCGCCGAGTAAAAACCGATCACGGCAACAGCCATCCACGCCACTAAAAGGTTATCACTCAGGTTATCGGGGGGTGCCAACAGCATCCAGAAGCTCAAACCAACAGGCAATACACTTGCGAATATCCATGGGCGCCGCCGCCCCCAGCGGCTTCGGGTTTTATCCGACAGATAGCCAACCAGCGGGTCTGACACCGCATCCCAAAACCGCGACACACCGAAAATAAAGCCCATGATTGCGGGTGCGATAAGCAGCACATCAGTAGCAAATTTCATCAGATAGAGCGAGACCAGACAGAACATATAACCCGCCCCAACGGTCGGGATGGCAAAACTAAAAAGCTGTAAAAGGGTCGTGGATTTCCGCGTTTTTGTCGACACGGTTGGCTCGGCAGGTAAATCACTCACGCTAAATCTCCCTGACGAACTCGACCATGTATACGTGTTAAATGCAAGCGCTTAAACCGTTCGCTTTGCTCGACATTTAGGTTTTCTAAGCGTTAAACTATCGCAGGTATCAAGGGAGAACATTCGTGTCGGATTATCACACCCGCCCGCAAAACGCATCATTTCTGCAAGGGCTTATTCTTGCAGGTCTTATCATATTTGCTGGCTATCTTCTCAACGAACAAGGACTTATTGGCCTGTTGCTGGCTGGTGACCGTAGCGGCATTTCTTACCTGATCGCCGCTATCTGGCTGGCGATGACTTTGCGCTGGCTCTGGCTTCTACGCTGGGTACAACGCCAATATGATATGCCCGTAGACTTCGAGACAGCTCACCGCGAGGCCGTGCTTGCGCGCTGGCTGAACCATGGTTGGTTTGCAGCCGATAATGTTTTGAAGCTGGGCCTTCTGGGGACGATCATTGGCTTCATTCTTATGCTGGCTCCGATTAGCAAACTTAGCGGCTATGACGCGGCAAGCCTGCAAGCTGCGCTTGGCGAGATGAGTGCCGGCATGGCCGTTGCGCTTTACACCACGCTAACGGGTCTGGTCGCGAATTTGCTGTTGCGCCTGCAATTTCAAATTTTATCAGACGCCATGCAGGAATATCTGCTCGATCTGGGGGGCAAAGAGCCATCATGATAGGTGGTCGCCTGTTTCCGCCAGATGACGACCAGAACCCGTTTACCGATGTTCTGTTCAACGCGTTGCTGGGCTTTGCGTTCATGTTCTCGGTCGCTTTCATCATGATCCGTCCGGAAGTTACGCAAGGCAAAGTGAACCCAAAGGCAGAGTTTCTAATCACCGCCCAATGGCCGGATAACCACCCCGATGATGTCGACCTGATTGTTGAAGACGCGACGGGCAATCTCGTCTGGTTCGACACGCGCGAAGCCGGGTTAATGCATCTTGACCGCGATGACCGCGGTAGCCTCAATGACGCGTTGACGGTCAATGGAGAGCGCATCGAAAATCCGCTCAATCAGGAAACCGTGACATTGCGGGGCATTGCGGCGGGAGAATATGTCGTAAACCTATTGCATTATAGAGCCGTGACGGGTCGACCTCTGCCGGTGAAGGTTAAAGTTGAAAAACTGAACCCCAGCGTCACGGTTATATTTGCGGGTACCAATACGCTGACGGGTGCGGGCGACGAACAAACTGCGGTGCGCTTCAGCCTCGATGCAACAGGCGCGGTTTCCGATATTTACACCCGAAAAAAGGCTCTGATTAGTGCCGGGGACAAGCAATGAATATTCCTTTGTTTCTGGGCATTGCCTATGCGGTGGTCGCCGCACTTTTGCTTAATTTAAATCTTGCGAGCCCATGGCGGCGCGAAATCAAGATCGCCGCGATTTTTCTGGTGACGGCTCTTTATATTGGTGCCTATATCGGCGCCCAGAATTTGCGCGGGTGGGCTATCGCCGAACCACCAGCAAACCCGTTCAAATTGCATTGGGCCATAATCGAAGAGCCTGACAAGGCGAACGCAACACCCGGTCGCATTTACATCCTCGCCCAACCCTTATCTGCGAGCGGGATTTTGCAATCTGCACCGCGCCTGCACGCCTTGCCGTTTTCGCCGGAAATGGCAGATGCTGTTGAAGAGGCGTTAGAGCAAATCGAAGGTGGCAAACCTTTCGAAGCGCGCCTTGCCTATAAAAAGGCAGAGCCGCCCGATAACGTTAAAATACAAAAGCGTGACGGGGAAAGCGCCGGAGCCGACGCGGGTGGTGACAAAAACTCGCTTAAATTGGAGTTTCGTGACCTACCCGTGCCGGACCTGCCGCCAAAGGGAACAGTTGACTAGACGCTCTAGTTAACGAGCGCGCTAGTTTTCTGTTCGGTTTCGGTTTGTATTTTCGCGTCTTCTTGAAGCTTATAGTCTTCCCAAGACCGCGCATTGATATAGGCATAAATGCTATCAACATCAGCTTCGCTGAGACGGTCGGAGAAGTTCGACATACCACGATCTTCCAGCACACCCTCAAGAACAATCTCATTGAACATGCGGTGCGTCTGGTCGCTCATTTTGCGCAGATCCGGAATTGCCGGCCCACCATAGGCACCAATGCCATGACAGAATGCGCACACCTCACCATAAAGCTCGCCGCCATGCTGGATTTGCGTAGCTGAAGCTTCGACGATCGGTGGTTCGGGAATGTCGCGTGCCCAATGCTCTGGCTCATCAATCGACAGGCCCCCATTAAGCTTAAACGCCAACATGCGCCCGAAATTCCCGTATTTCGCCGACGCAGGCATAGCAATGTCACCCTCGGTCAAACCGGCTGCACCACCAGATCCGACCTGAATGGCAACATATTGCTCACCGCCAATACTATAGGTGACGGGCGGCGCGATGATGCTTGTGTAGGTGTTGACCTTCCAAACTTCTTCGCCGGTTGCCGCATCATAGGCCACGAAATACCCATCGCCATTGCCTTGGAATACCAAATCGGCTGCGGTTGATAATGTGCCGCCATTCCAGTGCGTGCCATGTTCACGGGTCCAGTGCGTTTTACCGGTCAACGGATCAAAAGCAGTGATGTAGCCCTTACCGGCTGGCAGATCAGGATGGTCACCCATCAGTTCCAGAAGCCGCCCGAACTCGACGCCGGTGTTCCAGCCACCTTCAATATATTTGAAGCGACCGGTCGCCTTGAAATCATGCTCTACGTCAAACACCAGCGGATTTTCGAGCGCCGGAATGTAAACAAGGCCTGTGTTCGGGTTATACGACATAGACTGCCAGTTATGCCCGCCAAGCGGCCCGGGCAGCACCCAGTTGCTCTCGCCGTTCAAGAAATTCTTGTCTGGGTTCTCGACCGGACGTCCGGTTTCCATATCAATATGGGTGGCCCAGTTAACGGTGACATAAGGATTGGCCCGCAGCAATTCGCCGGTCTGCCTATCCAGCACATAGAAAAAGCCATTTTTTGGCGCCTGCATAATTACTTTACGCATCTCGCCATCGACTTCCATGTCGGCCAGCATCATGTCTTGCACAGCTGTGTAGTCCCAGCTATCGCCTGGCGTGGTTTGGTAGTACCAGCGCATGCGGCCAGTATTTGCATCCACCGCGACGATCGCAGACAAGAACAGATTATCCCCGCCGCCCGGAGAGCGAATTGTGCGCGTCCATGGCGAGCCATTGCCGACACCTAAAAATACGGTATCTGTTTCGGCATCATAAACGATTGAATTCCAAACGGTGCCACCGCCGCCGATTTTCCACCATTCGCCACCCTTCCATGTAGGCGCGGCAAGTTCCATTTCCGGATGCTCAAACGGCTTTGACGGATCACCTGGTACCGTAAAGAACCGCCAGTCCAGTTCGCCAGTTTGCGTGTCAAACGCCGATACATAGCCACGTACACCATATTCACCGCCGCCATTTCCGATGAAAACCCGTCCATTGGCTACGCGCGGTGCGCCGGTAATCGTGTAGGCGCGGGTACGGTCAATAATTGTGTTGATGCGCCAGATAACCTCGCCGGTTTCAGCGTTTAGCGACACCAGATAGCCGTCAAGCGTGGCGAGATACACCGCACCCTCATAAACCGCTACCCCCCGGTTAACAACGTCGCAACACGCTTTGCGCGCCCAGTCGCC
>DKNW01000117.1:4381-57297 GCA_002469805.1 Rhodobiaceae bacterium UBA7378 | reverse complement strand
TGCGCTCGTCTTTCACCAGCGCGGTGCGCGACAGATAATAGAAATCCTCAACCTCATGGTCGATGACATCGGCATCCAGCGCGGCAAGTAGCGAGAGATATTCACGCAAGGACACCGGAACCGAGTTACGCTTCAGCTCGTGGAAAAAATTAACGAACATGACGGTTCAACCTCTCCTAATTGCGTTCGCGGCGGGCAAGAAACGCCAGACGCTCAAACAAGTGTACATCCTGCTCGTTCTTGATCAAGGCACCGTGCAGGGGCGGAATGAGCTTGCCGGCATCCTGCTCGCGCAGGGTTTCGGGGTCGATGTCTTCGTTCATCAGAAGTTTCAGCCAGTCGAGCAATTCCGACGTTGAGGGCTTTTTCTTCAGGCCGGGCACGTCGCGCACTTCGTAAAACGAGCCCAGCGCATTTTTCACCAGACGTTCTTTGATATCAGGATAATGCACATTGACGATCTGTTGCATGGTGTCGGCATCGGGGAACGAGATGTAATGGAAGAAGCAACGGCGCAAAAACGCGTCGGGTAGCTCTTTTTCATTGTTCGAGGTGATGATGACGAGCGGGCGCTTGGCGGCTTTGATGGTTTCGCCGGTTTCGTAGACGAAGAACTCCATGCGGTCGAGTTCCTGCAACAAGTCGTTCGGAAACTCGATATCGGCTTTGTCGATCTCGTCGATCAACAGCACTACGCGCTCATCCTGTTCGAAGGCTTCCCACAGCTTGCCTTTGTTGATGTAGTTTTTTACATCCTTTACGCGCTCGTCTCCCAGCTGACTATCGCGCAGGCGGGTGATGGCGTCATATTCGTAAAGGCCCTGCTGGGCTTTGGTGGTGGATTTGATATGCCAGGTGATGAGCTTCATCCCCAGCGCCGCGGAAACTTCCTCGGCCAGCACCGTTTTACCTGTGCCCGGCTCGCCCTTGATGAGCAGCGGCCGCTCCAGTGTCAGCGCGGCGTTGACCGCAACGCGCAGGTCTTCGGTTGCGATGTATTTTTCGGTGCCTTCAAATTTTGTCGACATAGATTTTCCCATTTAAATAATGAGGTGCCGAAGAAACCGGCCCCTTTTCTCGATATATGGGGCCAGAGCGTAAGGGCAAGGCATCACATGTGCAAGAGGGAAGTAGGGCTAGTAAACAGCTTCACAGCGCCGATCATATAGGGTCTTGATTTTCACGCGCTAACGCTTTAACTACCGCCCGTAAGTTTTAGACCTGTTAATCTATAACGAGGTAGGCATGGCGACCCGACTTCCCAAGGGATATAGCCCGAATGAGAGCGAACCATTTATGAACGCGCGTCAGCGTGAGTATTTCCGTCGTAAATTGCAGGACTGGAAAAACGATATCATCAAGGGCACGCGCGAAACCGTGAACGGGCTGAAAGCCGAAAGCAGCCAGCATCCGGACGAAGCTGACCGTGCGGCGGCAGAATCAGAAAAGACGCTGGAACTGCGCACGCGCGACCGCCATCGTAAACTTATCAATAAAATCGACTCTGCGCTGCGCCGCATCGAAGACAAGACATATGGCTATTGCGAGGATACTGGCGAACCGATCAGCCTGAAGCGCCTTGAAGCTCGGCCAATTGCCACGCTGGGCCTCGAAGCCCAAGAGCGGCATGAAAAGCGCGAGCGTGTCTATCGCGACGACTAACGCAATCACTGATTCTTGCGCGCGGCATCCGGCCTGCCCTTTGTGCACACGCATAAACCTGAGCTTTTTTCCTAGGAAACATAATATAATCAACCGCTTAGATCGCCGCTAGTTTTTGCTGGACAGGTGGAACAAAATAAGAACATAATAAGTTTATTGCCCGTCTTGTGCGGGCGTGGAATAACGGAGAGCGGACATGTCTCAAAATGTGGTGACCCTGATGGAAAAAAGCGAAGACAAGAAAAAAGCGCTGGAAGCAGCGCTGTCTCAGATCGAAAAGAACTACGGCAAAGGCTCAGTAATGAAGCTGGGCGACCCCGAAAACATTGTCGAGATCGAATCGGTTTCTACAGGGTCGCTGGGGCTGGACATTGCGCTTGGCATTGGCGGTCTACCGCGAGGGCGTATTGTTGAAATTTACGGGCCAGAAAGCTCAGGCAAAACCACGCTGGCATTGCACACCGTCGCAGAAGCCCAGAAAACGGGTGGCATTTGCGGCTTTATTGATGCCGAGCATGCGCTTGATCCCGCCTATGCCAATAAACTCGGCGTGCAGATTGAAGATTTGCTGATCTCGCAACCTGACAATGGCGAGCAGGCGCTTGAAATTACCGATACGCTGGTGCGCTCGGGTGCTGTCGATGTTCTGGTAATTGATTCTGTCGCGGCGCTAACACCGCGGGCCGAGCTTGAAGGCGATATGGGCGATAGCCTGCCTGGTTTGCAGGCCCGCTTAATGAGCCAAGCCCTGCGTAAGTTAACCGGCTCCATTTCGCGCTCGAATACCATGGTTATTTTCATCAACCAAATCCGGATGAAAATCGGTGTTATGTTCGGTAGCCCGGAAACCACTACAGGTGGGAATGCACTGAAGTTCTATTCGTCGTGTCGTCTGGATATCCGCCGCATTGGTGCAATTAAAGACCGCGAGGAAGTGATCGGCAACCAAACCCGTGTCAAAGTAGTGAAAAACAAAGTCGCACCGCCGTTTCGGGTGATTGAGTTTGATATTCTGTATGGCGAAGGCATTTCTAAGACCGGAGAATTAATTGATCTAGGTGTTAAGGCTGGTGTCGTTGAGAAATCGGGATCCTGGTATAGTTATGGGCCGCAGCGTATCGGGCAGGGCAAAGAAAATGCCCGCGGTTTTCTGGCTGAAAACCCCGATATTGCTGATGAGATTGAAGAGAAAATCCGCGCTGATGCCGGTTTGATCGATATCGAAGCCCTAACGCAGGACGAAGCGAAACTTGCGGAAGGGCAAGACGAAGCCCCAACCGTTGAAGAGCCGCCGGCCGAAGAAGCTGCCGGCGCTTGAGGTATATTAAAAAGCTGTTGTCCCAAAAGCGACGAGCGCATTGTGTCAAAAAGATTGCGCGACTTAATCTTGCTGTGGCGGCATCAACCGTGTTGCTGTTTTGACGCGTGACTTAATTAACTTTTGATATCGCTAGCATGTGACATGGTTGATTTTTTCGGTCATGGTTTCGAGACCCGGTTCTGGTGAAGAGCCGGGTTTTCGTTATCCTGCTTGTCGCAGCCCTTTAAGGGCGGTACAACGCCATAGGCGGGACGTTTTGCTGGAGGGATAAATTTTGTCAACGGGCATTGCCGATATACGAAACGGTTTTCTGGATTTCTTTGAACATAATCAGCACCAGCGTGTGGCCTCCAGCCCCCTTGTGCCGCTGAATGATCCGACCCTACTGTTCACCAATGCGGGCATGGTACCGTTCAAAAACTATTTTACCGGACAAGAGACTCCCGACATGGCACGCGCGGTCAGTTCGCAAAAATGTGTGCGCGCGGGCGGTAAGCACAACGACTTGGACAATGTCGGTTATACCGCCCGGCACCATACGTTTTTTGAGATGCTTGGAAATTTTTCCTTCGGCGATTACTTCAAGGAGGAGGCGATCTCGCTGGCATGGACCTTTTTGACGCGCGAAATGCAGTTGCCCGAGGACAAATTGCTGGCGACCGTCTATGCCGAAGATGATCAGGCGTTTGACTTGTGGCAAAAAATTGCCGGTCTGCCAGAAGATCGGATTATCCGCATTGCCACCTCGGATAATTTCTGGTCGATGGGCGATACAGGCCCGTGTGGGCCGTGTTCCGAGATTTTCTTTGACCATGGCGAAGCGATTGCGGGTGGCCCACCTGGTAGTCCTGATGAGGATGGCGACAGGTTCATTGAGATCTGGAACTTGGTCTTTATGCAATTCGAACAGCGCGAGGACGGTACGCGCGCTGAATTGCCAAAACCCTCGATCGATACAGGCATGGGGCTTGAGCGAATTGGAGCTGTTTTGCAGGGCCAGCACGATAATTATGACACGGATTTGATGCGCTATCTTATCGATGCGTCGGCAGATTTGTCGGATCAGGCGGCGGACTCCCAACACCGGATGAGCCATCGTGTGATAGCTGATCATTTGCGGGCCGCTTCATTTTTGATTGCCGATGGTATTTTGCCGTCCAATGAGGGGCGAGGTTATGTGCTGCGGCGTATTATGCGCCGCGCGATGCGCCATGCACATATTCTGGGCACGAAAGAGCCGCTTTTGTGGCAATTATTTCCGGCCTTGAAGAGTCAGATGGCGGCAGCATATCCCGAGTTGGAGCGTGCCAGCGCGTTGATCGTTGAGACGTTACGCCATGAAGAGACGCGCTTCCGCGAGATGCTGAGCCGGGGGTTGCGCCTGTTAGAAGATGAAATTAGTGCAATGCGGGGGCAGGTGCTGGCGGGTGATGTCGCCTTCCGGCTGTATGACACATACGGGTTTCCGCTTGATCTCACCCAGGATGCCTTGCGCGAACGCGGTTTGAGTGTCGATGCATCGGGTTTTGATGCTGCCATGGAAAAACAGCGCGCCGAAGCGCGCGCCAGTTGGTCGGGCTCGGGGGCCGAGGCCACTGAAACGGTGTGGTTCGATCTGCGCAACACGCACGGGGCCACTGAATTTGTTGGCTACACCGCGACACAAGCCGAAGGCGTTGTGCAAGCGATCCGCATAGATGGTGAGATAACAGATGAAGCCCAGCAAGGCCAGCATGTTGAGATGTTGGTCAACCAGACCCCGTTTTATGCCGAAAGCGGCGGGCAGGTTGGAGATACA
Source organism: Rhodobiaceae bacterium UBA7378 (assembly GCA_002469805.1). GTDB lineage: Bacteria > Pseudomonadota > Alphaproteobacteria > RS24 > RS24 > UBA7378. The sequence goes on along the minus strand of DKNW01000117.1, from coordinate 52,516 downwards.
GGTATTTTGAGCAATGACGCTGGCGTTGAAATTCGTATTGATGATACCCGCAAGAAACTTGGCGATCTGCATGTGCTGTCGGGCGAGGTGGTTGCCGGCACGTTGCAAACGGGCGCGCCGGTTTACCAGCAGGTCGATGTTACGCGCCGTGATAATGTGCGCGCGCATCACAGCGCGACGCATCTGCTGCACGAGGCATTACGGCGTGTGCTGGGTCCGCATGTGACGCAGAAGGGCTCGTTGGTGAGCTCTGAGCATTTGCGGTTTGATTTCAGCCATCCCAAGCCTCTCTCGCCGGATGAAGTTTTTGAAGTTGAAACACAAGTCAACACACTCATCCGACGCAATGACGAAGTTTCCACGCGGCTGATGACCCCTGATGAGGCAATCGAAGCAGGCGCACTGGCGCTATTTGGTGAAAAATACGGTGACGAGGTTCGCGTTCTTACCATGGGGCGCGATGTTGAGGCTGGCTCCGATACGCACCAAAGTAGGGGGGGGGATTTTTCGGTTGAGCTGTGCGGCGGCACCCATGTGAACCGTCTTGGCGACATTGGCACATTTATTATCGGCCAGGAAACCGCGATCGCTTCCGGCGTGCGGCGTATCGAGGCGTTCACTGGCGCCGCGGCGTTGAATTTCATCGGCGCCCGCGACCAAATTTTGCAGGCCACCACTGAGCTACTGAAAGTTAGCGTGGATGATGTGCCAGACCGTGTGGCGCGGCTGATTGAAGACCGCAAGAAACTCGACCGGGAGTTGGCCGAAGCGACCAAAAAGCTGGCCATGGCAGGCGGCGCGAATACCGCAGCTGGGGCCGATGAAGGCGTGCGCGAGGTTGCGGGAATTAAGTTCATGTCGCGGGCCATTGAGGGCTTGCCAGCTAAACAGCTGCGGGGGCTCGTGGATGAAGGAAAAAAACAAATCGGTAGCGGCGTGGTGGCTTTTGTCGGCATTGATGGTGGTAAAGCCGGGCTTGCCGTTGGCGTCACACCCGATCTCACAGATCGGTTTGACGCGGTCGAACTCGTGAAGATTGGCGCAGACTTGCTGGGCGGCACTGGCGGTGGTGGACGCCCGGATATGGCGCAAGCCGGCGGTAATGACACGAGCGCGGCAGGTGCAGCGCTAGATGCGATTGCCGATAAATTGTCAGCCTAGAGAGTTTGGCGACGGATACAGCGGGCAGGGTGTTACTGCGCGGATAGCGCAGCCTCGAGGTTTTCGTTCACTTTATCGAGAAAGCCTTCTGTGCTCAGCCAGCCTTGCTGGGCACCAACCAACAAAGCAAGGTCTTTGGTCATGGAGCCGCGCTCGACGGTCGATACACATATCTTTTCGAGCGTAGTCGCGAAGTTTTGCAACTTGTCATTGCCGTCGATTTCGGCGCGTTTGCTCAGTCCACGCGTCCACGCGAAAATCGAGGCGATTGAATTGGTCGAGGTTTCCTCGCCACGCTGGTGGGCGCGATAGTGGCGTGTAACCGTGCCGTGCGCCGCTTCAGCTTCAATGGTTTTCCCGTCAGGGGTCAGCAGCACCGATGTCATCAAGCCTAATGACCCGAAGCCTTGCGCCACTGTATCGGATTGCACATCGCCATCGTAATTTTTACACGCCCAGACGAATTTGCCCGGCCATTTCAACGCCGCGGCCACCATATCGTCGATCAAGCGGTGCTCATAGCCGATCCCAAGCGCGTCGAAGCGCTCTTTAAATTCTGCGTCGAAGACTTCCTGAAACAAATCTTTGAAACGACCATCATAGGCTTTCATGATTGTGTTTTTCGTTGACAGGTATAGCGGCCATTTAAGGTCGAGCGCATAGAGCATACAGGCGCGTGCAAAGTCACGGATGCTATCGTCGAGGTTGTACATACTCATCGCAATGCCGCCGCCCGGGAAATCGAACACATCAAACTCTTTTGTGTCGCTGCCGTCTTCGGCTTCCCAGCGCATGGTCAGCTTGCCCTTGCCCGGAACCACGAAGTCAGTTGCGCGATATTGGTCGCCGAATGCGTGGCGCCCAATAACAATCGGGTCCGTCCAGCCGGGCACAAGACGCGGTACATTCGAACAGATAATCGGTTGGCGAAAAACTGTGCCGCCCAAAATGTTGCGGATCGTGCCATTGGGTGAGCGGTACATGCGTTTTAAGTCAAATTCCTCAACGCGCGCTTCATCCGGTGTGATGGTGGCACATTTAACACCAACGCCAATTTCGCGGATAGCATTTGCCGCATCAACGGTTATCTTGTCTTCCGTTTCGTCGCGGCTTTCTATGCCGAGGTCATAGTAATTCAGATCAATATCCAGATAGGGATTTATCAGCTTATCTTTGATCATCTGCCAGATGATGCGTGTCATCTCGTCACCGTCGAGTTCAACGATGGGATTATCTACCTTGATCTTTGTCATGATGCTTACCCTTTGTGGTTATGTTAACGATACCATCTGCGCACGTTTGAACAAACCCTAACTTTGAATTATTGATGATCTATGAAAGAAAATATGCCTGAATTTCAATCTCCTGCAATCATTCTTGTCGGTGCGCAGCTTGGCGAAAATATCGGCACTGTTGCGCGCGCCATGTTGAACTTTGGCCTGACCGATTTGCGGCTCGTGCGTCCGCGCTCCGATTGGCAGGTCGAGCGCGCGCGCAAGGCCGCGGCAGGGGCCGAGGCTTTGATCGATAATCGTCTCATGTTCGATAGCGTTGCCGAGGCAACCGCTGATCTGGGGTTTGTGGTGGCTACCACGGCACGCTTGCGCGATATGGTTAAGCCGGTGATGACGCCCGCTCATCTTGCCGTTGAAATGCGCCGCCAAGCGCATGAAACAGCGACCACGAGTGGCGTCATGTTCGGGCCAGAGCGGACAGGGCTTGATAATGAGGATATCTCGCTGGCTGATGCCATTTGCCGTGTGCCGCTTAACCCCGAATTTAGCTCACTCAATCTGGCGCAGGCCGTATTGCTCATCGGGTATGAGTGGTTCCAGACAGCTGACACCACGCCGGCCGCACAGCTACCCGTGCCTGATACGCGCCCGGCTACGCGCGCGGAACTGCATGGCATGTTTGACCATTTCGAAGCCGCACTCGATGCGGCGGGATTTTTGGCTCCGCCAGAGAAAAAACCAGCAATGGCGCGTAATTTACGCAACATGTTTCATCGTGCCAGCCTCACCGAGCAGGATGTACGCACATTTCGTGGCGTGATAAATGCGCTTCTACGTTGGCCGCGCGGGGCAGATGACAAACAGATTAAGCCACGTGTGGGGGCAATATCAAAAGGGCAGGCAGACCCCGGTATGTCTGGCAATGCGGGGCTTGCAGACGATAAATCTTGACGCGTTATTACCCTTTGACAACAGGCCGATAGTGGGTATATTACGCGCCAATCAGCGAGGCACGTTCTCGCTTTTTTGTTTGCATAGATATTTGAGGACCGCGCCGCATGAGCAAGCGCATATCGACGAAATATAAAATTGATCGCCGCATTGGTGAAAACATCTGGGGTCGCCCAAAAAGCCCAGTTAACCGGCGCGACTACGGCCCTGGGCAACATGGTCAGCGTCGCCGTGGCAAGCTTTCAGACTTTGGTCTGCAGCTGCGTGCCAAACAAAAACTTAAAGGCCATTACGGTAATATCACCGAGAAACAGTTTCGCGGCATTTATGCCGAAGCCGTGCGGGTGAAGGGCGATACCAGTGAAAACCTCGTAGGTCTGCTGGAATCGCGTTTGGACGCGATTGTGTATCGCGCCAAATTCGTTACCACCGTATTTGCTGCCCGCCAGTTCGTGAACCACGGGCACGTCATGGTAAACGGTCGTCGGTGCAATATTCCGAGCCGTCGGTTGAAAACCGGCGATGTTGTCGAAATTCGTGAAAAATCACGCACACTCAACATTGTTCTAGAAGCCATTCAAAATGCTGAGCGTGATGTTCCGGAATATATTGATGTTGACCACAATAAGCTGACAGCGCGCCTTACGGCCGTTCCACAGCTGGCAGATGTGCCCTATCCGGTACAGATGGAGCCAAACCTGGTCGTCGAATTTTATTCGCGTAATTAGATTTCGCGGCTTTTATTGCCGCGATCGAAAAGCTGGTAGGCCAGTTGGAAACCCCCGCGCAATTCCGCGGGGTTTTTTATTTCTAATCGAGATTAATGCCTTGTTCGGCAAAGAACGGGCGTAACTCGCCTTCCTCGAACATTTCTCGAATAATATCGCAACCGCCGACGAACTCACCCTTGACGTAAAGCTGGGGAATGGTCGGCCAGTTCGAGAAACTTTTAACGCCCTCGCGCAGCGTGTCATCTTCCAGCACATTCACGCCCTTAAACGGTGCCCCGATATGCGACAGAATTTGGACAACTTGTCCGGAAAATCCGCACTGTGGAAATACCGGTGTGCCCTTCATGAAAAGCACAATCTCGGCGCTGTCGATCTCTGTTTTGATAAGGGTATCAATTTCACTCATTTGGGCCTCCTTCAGGCGACATGGACATCAGTCGTTATCGGGTACGGATGTTTGCAGCGCGAGCGCATGCAGCGCGTCGCCCATACCGCCCTCAAGCGCGTCATATACCATTTTATGCTGTTGAACGCGGGTTTTGCCGGCAAAAGCATGCGACACCACATGGGCGGCGTAATGGTCGCCGTCGCCGCGTAGATCTGTGATCTCAACCTGCGCATCGGGCAAGGCTGTACGGATCATCTGTTCCAGTTGGCCGGCGGTCATCGGCATCTGCGTTTCCTTTTAGCTCATCCTTTTAGAGCGTTGTGTTCATGAGATCTGGGAACCAGTTTTCATGAATTTGCGCCATTTCCTCTAATGATATGGTCATGGTGTGGGAAATTGTCAATTCCGCGCCGCCAGTAATGCCCAAACGGGTTATCACCACGCCAGCTTGGGCGGCTGCTGTTTCAAAGCTTTCGAATGTGTCTGGCGCGATGCCAACCAAATACCTGCCTTGGTCTTCACCGAACCAGAAGGCGTGGTCACCTTCAATATCCACCGTGCAACCAATTTTGTGCGGCAAGGCCATTTCTGCGAGCGCGCACAACAAGCCACCATCAGAAACATCATGCACGCACGCAGCAAGGCCGTCACCAATGACGCCACGCACAAATTCGCCATGGTGTCTCTCATGCTCAAGATTAACCGGCGGCGGCGGGCCCAACGCGTCAAGCGCCAGCACATTGCGGGCGTACAGCGAACATCCAAGATGTCCGGCAGTTTCGCCGACAATATATATGTTAAGGTCGCTGTGCCGGAAGGCATTGCCCACTGCCTTGTCCAGATCGGCCAGCACGCCAACCCCGCCAATCGCTGGTGTTGGCATGATGCCGCGCCCATTGGTTTCATTGTAAAGCGAGACATTGCCTGAGACGACGGGAAAATCGAGCGCACGACACGCCGCACCCATTCCGTCCAGACAGCCGACGAACTGGCCCATGATCTCCGGGCGCTCGGGATTGCCGAAATTCAAGCAATTGGTGATGGCGAGCGGCGTTGCGCCGGTGGCGCTAATATTGCGATAGGCTTCGGCCACGGCTTGCTGGCCACCCATTGCGGGATCAGCAAGGCAATATCGTGGCGTCACATCGGTGGTCACGGCCAGCGCCTTGTTGGTGCCATGCACGCGTACGAGTGCGGCGTCACCGCCGGGGCCGGCCAGCGTGTCGCCCATAACCATCGAATCATATTGTTCCCAAATCCAGCGCCGTGACGCCATTTCCGAACTGCCCATCAAATTCATCAAGCTTGTAGCTAGGTCTTGTGCATGCGCGTCGGCGGTCAGATCAAGGGGCGCATGCTTCGGGGTTGCTACAAAGGGCCGGTCATATTCGGGCGCGCCGTCAGCGAGTGGTCTGAGTGGCATGTCTGCGATTAGACGGCCCTCATGCTCCACTATCATGCGGTTGGTGTCTGTTAATTCGCCCACCACGGCAAAATCTAGTCCCCAGCGGTGGAATATCTCCGCTGCTTCGTCTTCGCGCCCCGGCTTCAAGACCATCAGCATGCGCTCCTGACTTTCAGAAAGCAGCATTTCGTATCCAGTCATATGAGTTTCGCGGCAGGGAACCTTGTCGAGGTTGAGGCGTATTCCGACATTGCCCTTATCAGCCATTTCCACCGATGACGATGTCAACCCGGCGGCACCCATATCCTGGATGCCGATAATCGCGTCTGATGCCATTAATTCTTGGCACGCTTCCAAAAGGAGTTTCTCGGTAAATGGGTCGCCGACCTGAACCGTTGGGCGCTTTTCGTCTGATGCGTCGTCGAACTCGGCTGAGGCCATGGTCGCGCCGTGGATGCCGTCGCGCCCAGTTTTTGACCCGACATAGACAACGGGCGAGCCCACGCCAGTCGCCGCGGCGTAGAATATTTTATCGGTACGGGCAAGGCCGACGCACATGGCGTTTACCAGAATATTGCCGTTATAGCTGGCGTCGAAATTAACCTCGCCGCCGACGGTCGGTACGCCAATGCAGTTACCATAACCACCAATGCCCGACACGACACCGGCCACGAGATGCGGTGTTTTGTGATGCTCGGGCGCGCCGAAGCGCAAGGCGTTTAAATTCGCAACAGGTCGCGCACCCATGGTAAACACATCGCGCATGATGCCGCCCACACCGGTTGCCGCGCCCTGATAGGGCTCGATAAAGGATGGGTGGTTGTGGCTTTCCATTTTAAAGATAGCGGCATCGCCGTCACCAATGTCGATAACGCCAGCATTTTCGCCCGGTCCCTGAATAACCTGCGGCCCATCGACGGGCAATTTCTTCAGCCATTTGCGCGAGGATTTATACGAGCAGTGCTCAGACCACATCACCGAAAAAACGCCCAGTTCGGTGAAGTTCGGTTCGCGCCCCATATGTTCGACAATCATATCGTATTCATCCGGCGTCAGGCCGTGTTCGGCCACCAACTCGTCCGTGACGGGCGGTTCATGATTATGACCTTGGCTCATGACAGCATCTCCATCACACCATCAAACATGCGCCGCCCGTCGGCACCGCCCAGTGCTTTTTCGGCACGGCGCTCGGGGTGGGGCATCATGCCGAGCACGCGCCCTGTTGGGTCTGTAATGCCAGCAATATCGAGGCTGGCACCGTTTGGGTTATCGCCGCTGGCATAGGTGAATACTATCTGGTTTTCACCCTGCAAGCGTACCAGCGTGTCATCATCTGCAAAGTAATTGCCTTCATTATGTGCGACGGGAATAATGATCTCTTCATCCGCCTCATATAAATGGGTGAAGGGGGTGTCTGTGCGGGTCACGTTTAGCCGCGTATTGCGGCAGACGAAATTTAGGTCGCGGTTGCGCATGAGCACGCCAGGCAACAACCCGCACTCGGTCAGCACTTGAAATCCATTGCAGATACCAAGTACTGCGGTGCCAGCGTGGGCGCGCGCCACCACTTCGCGCATAACCGGGCTGTTGGCTGCCATAGATCCGCAGCGTAGATAATCGCCATAAGAAAACCCGCCGGGCAGCACAATCAGATCGCAGGCCGGAAGGCTGGTTTCGCCATGCCATACCATGTCGGGTTTTGTTCCGGCGGCTTCGAGGCACACCGCAACGTCGCGGTCACAATTTGAACCGGGAAACACGATAACCGCTGCACGCATGGATTTTTACTCCGTGTCGCTGAGGCGAATGTCGAAATTCTCGATCACCGTATTGGCGAGCAGTTTTTCGCACATTTCCTGCAACCGCGATTCGGCTGCGCTTGCATCGGTATCGGCGAGATCCATCTCAATCAGCTTGCCCTGGCGGACGCTGTTTACACCGTCGAAACCAAGCTGGCCCAACGCGTTCTCAATGGCTTTTCCTTGGGGGTCCAGAACACCGTTTTTCAGGGTAATATAAATCGTCGCTTTCATCACCGCCTCAACTTACCAGCACCGGGCCTTTTTTACCGTCATGGCCATTTGACGAGAAAATACCGAGCCGCCGGGCAACTTCCTGATAGGCATCCACCAGCCCGCCAAGGTCTTGGCGAAATCGGTCTTTGTCGAGCTTTTCGTTATTGTTTATGTCCCAGAGACGGCAATTATCTGGGCTAATTTCATCGGCGAGAATGATGCGCTGCAGATCACCGTCCCAGACCCGGCCAAACTCCAGCTTGAAATCAACCAATCGAATGCCGACACCGGCAAACAGACCGATCAAAAAATCATTAATGCGCAGAGCATTAGCCATAATCTCGTCTAACTCGACTTGTGTTGCCCAGCCAAAGACTGCGATATGATCTTCGCTGATAAGCGGATCACCCAGTTCATCGTCCTTGTAATAAAATTCGATAAGCGGCCGGGGCAGCATTTCGCCTTCTTTGAGACCCAAGCGCTTAACCAGCGAACCGGCTGCGACATTGCGGATAACAACCTCAAGTGGCACAATCTCAGCTTCTCGAATGAGCTGCTCGCGCATGTTCATGGCTTTAATGAAATGCGTTTGAATACCAATTTGCTCAAGCTTGAGAAAAATATATTCGGAGATCCGGTTATTCAAAACACCTTTGCCCTCAATCACCTCGTGCTTCTCAGCATTGAAGGCGGTGGTATCGTCTTTGAAATGTTGCACGAGCGTTCCGGGCTCAGGGCCTTCATAGAGCACTTTGGCCTTGCCCTCGTGTATACGGCGGCGCTTTGACATTTGCGACTTCTCCGGTACCAGCGGCAGGTGAACCGTGCCGCAATAGGGGGAAACTAGACCATCGTGGCGATTCGAGCAAACACTCAGCTATCGCTGAAGACGCGCGCGAATATCGTATCCACATGTTTGAAGTGATAGCTGAGATCAAACAGCGCTTCGAGGTCGCTATCACTTAAAATAACGTCATTATCGGCTTTAAGAAGGTCTAGAAAAATGCCTTCGCCGCGCCAAACCGGCATGGCATTGCGTTGCACCAGCCGATAAGCGTCTTCGCGGCTCACCCCGGCTTGTGTTAGCGCCAGCAAAACGCGCTGCGAGTGAACGAGACCACCGAGCTTGTCCAGATTTTCCTGCATGCGTTCGGAGTAAACGATCAGGTTCTCCATTACTCCAGTCAGCCGGCACAACGCGAAATCTAGCGTAATCGTGGCATCAGGGCCGATCATGCGTTCGACAGACGAGTGCGAAATATCGCGCTCGTGCCACAGTGCCACATTTTCCATGGCTGGCAGCGCCATCCCCCGCACCAATCGGGCGAGCCCGGTTAGATTTTCCGTCAAAACAGGATTGCGCTTATGTGGCATGGCGGAAGACCCCTTCTGGCCCTCTGAGAAATACTCTTCGGCTTCCAAAACCTCCGTGCGTTGCAAGTGGCGCACCTCAACAGCAAGCCGTTCGACAGACGACGCGATGACGCCCAATGTTGCAAAGAACATGGCGTGGCGGTCGCGGGGAATAACTTGCGTTGAAACCGGTTCAGCGGATAAACCCATTTTCTCGGCTACATGTATCTCGACCGACGGGTCGATATTGGCGAAAGTGCCGACTGCACCAGAAATGGCGCAAGTGGCTATCTCGGCGCGTGCCGCTACGAGACGTTGTCGGTTGCGGTCAAACTCGGCATAGGCCTGCGCCATTTTGAGGCCAAATGTCGTTGGCTCGGCATGAATGCCATGGCTACGCCCAATGCACGGCGTCATTTTGTGCTCGATGGCACGGGTCTCGAGCGCCCGCAAGAGCGCGTCGAGGTCTGCAATCAAAATGTCGGCGGCGCGGGTAAGCTGGACGTTGAAACATGTGTCCAGCACATCCGATGAGGTCATGCCTTGGTGGACAAAACGTGCTTCTGGACCCACATGCTCGGCGAGTGATGTCAAAAAAGCGATCACATCATGCTTAACCTCGCGTTCAATTTCGTCGATGCGATCGACATCAAATCCGCCGCGCGCACGTACAGCCTCGGCAGCATCAGCAGGAACAATTCCAAGCTCCACCATGGCATCCATGGCATGTGTTTCGATGTCAAGCCAAATGGAGAAGCGGCTTTCGGCTTCCCATAGTTTTGTCATTTCAGGGCGAGCGTAACGCGGAATCATGGGCAATCTCCTTTGCGATTGCTTTAGCAGATTGTCGGCTTAGCGCAAAGCAATCGCTTTAAAAATCAGGAGCTGGCGCTTCCAGCAGGCCCAAATTTTTGAAACTCACCTCGCTAACGCGTCCGATTATGAGATGGTCATGCACGACAATGTTGAACTGGCTGGCCAAAGTATAAAGCTTATTCGTCATATCAATGTCGGCTTTTGATGGCGTGGGGTCGCCGCTGGGGTGGTTGTGCACCAGAATAAGGGCCGATGCGCTCAATTCGAGCGCACGCTTGATCACTTCGCGCGGATAAACTGGCGCATGGTCGACAGTGCCCATGCCCATCATCTCATCAGCAATGATATGGTTTTTCTTGTCGAGAAACAGCACGTGAAACTCTTCCTTGTTCTTCTCGGCTATTTTCGCGCGGCAGTAATTGATCATCTGGTTCCAGTTCGCCAGCGCAGGCTTGTGCATTATTTTACTTTGACCGAAATTCAACGCGGCTGCTTCGATCAGCCGAAACTCCGTGATGACCTCCGGACCAATACCCGAAACTTCGAGCAAGCGCGGCTCCGGCGCGCTTAGCACGCCAGACAGATCGCCAAATTGGTCGAGGAGATGCCGCGCCAGCGGTTTCACATCACGGCGCGGCAAAGCACGGAAAAGAATTAGCTCGAGAAGCTCGTAATCGTGCAGGGCCGTATGTCCGCCTCGGCGCAGGCGCTCGCGCAATCGCTTGCGATGACCTGCGCGGGTTGCGTCCTGCGTTTTTCGTCGGTCTTTTGGGTTTTCTTTATGTATTTCTTGGCCCACATTTTGTCTTTCTTTTAAGTGGTGCTTTTTAAGGCGCAGATTTCAGTCGCGCTGACTGCGATGCGGGGTATCAAGACCCGCTGGAGACTTCGTGAATATTTCAACTCCGTCAGCCGTAACACCAATTGAGTGTTCATATTGAGCCGATAATGTTCGATCGCGGGTTACTGCCGTCCAGCCATCAGCGAGAATTTTCACCGCCGGTTTGCCCAAATTAAGCATTGGCTCAATGGTAAAGAACATGCCCTCGCGCAAAACCAGCCCCTCGCCAGCGCGCCCGTAATGCAAAATATTGGGCGTGTCGTGAAATACGCGGCCAAGCCCATGGCCGCAGAAATCGCGGACAACGGCCAGCCGGTTAATCTCTGCATGCTGTTGAATGGCAAAGCCGATATCGCCGAGCGCCACGCCAGGCCGCACCGTGTTAATGCCCGACATCATGGCTTCGTAGGTGACGTCCATCAAGCGTTTCGCTTTAACCGACACGTCACCAATGCTGTACATTCGGCTGTGATCGCCATGCCAGCCTTCAAAAAACAGGGTAACATCGACATTCATGATGTCACCTTCGCGCAGGCGGCGGTCGCCCGGAATGCCGTGACAAACCACATGGTTGATCGACGTACATACTGATTTTTTGAAACCGCGATAATTGAGCGGTGCTGGCACAGCCCCAAAGTCGCGGATGATTTCTAGCGCTTTGTCATCAAGGGCTTGTGTCGTTGTGCCCGGCACCACGAAGGGGGTGAGTTGGTCCAGCGCTTGCGCTGCCAGACGTCCCACCACGCGCATCGCCTCGAAATCTTCCGATGCGTGAAGTTTTATCTGGCCGGTATTTTTGAGCGGCGCGGTGTTGGCAGCAATGAAATTCATCTTGTTTCCTCAGTTTGGAAATAGCATGTTCTCATCCGCGTTGTCGATAAGGGCGTGGTGTTTGTCGTGGGCACAAAACCACCTACTTCACTGTCAGGAGAAGAATATGAATACCAGTCAGGAAACCATGCTCCCTAAAACCGAAAATGTAACCGCTTGCATGTTGATCATCGGCAATGAGGTTTTGTCGGGGCGCACGCAGGATAAAAACCTGTCGTTCTTGAGCACTTGTCTGGGCGAAATCGGCGTCGATATGCGCGAAGCGCGCATTATTCCTGACGATCCGGCGACAATTATCGACACACTGAACGCTTGTCGGGCGCGTTTTGATTATGTGTTTACGACCGGCGGCATCGGCCCTACGCACGATGATATTACAGCGGATTGTGTCGCGGAGGCGTTTGACGTGCCGCTCGAATATCATCCCGAAGCGATGGCGCGATTGACGGCGCATTATGAAGCCATGGGCGCGGAATTTAACGAAGCGCGCCAACGCATGGCGCGTATTCCGCGCGGCGGCGGACTTATAGATAACCCCGTCAGCACGGCGCCGGGCTTTGTTATCGAAAATGTGTATGTAATGGCTGGCGTACCCAAAATTATGCAAGCCATGGTTGAAAATGTTTTGCCGACGCTCAAAGGCGGAGAGCAATTGGCGAGTATTACCGTCACGGCGCAAGTGCCTGAAGGCCAAATTGCCGATGAAATGGGCGCGTTACAGGGTGAATATGACGATATAAATCTTGGACTTTATCCATTTTATGGTCCGCAAGGGGCGGGCGTAAGCGTTGTTGCGCGTAGCCGCGATAAACCTCGGCTGGCGGAAGTGGAAGAGAAAATAAGAGCCTATTTCGTGCGTATAGACGCGCCATTGGTTGAACGACCAGCTAAATAGGCCGACTTCAGGCTTGGCTCGCGCGCGAACATTACCAATTGTTAATTTGGGGATTGAGCGAACTTGCGTCACAGTTAGCGTATTCAAAGGGAGTTTAGCATGAAAAAAACTATTTCAACGCTGGCAGTAATTGCCATGTTCTCATTGCCTCAGGCCGCGTTTGCTATGGATTCAGGATTTGACGCAATGTCGAAAGCCGGAAACCACAAATTCTATGTCTGGTGCACAGGTAAAGACGATTACACGGCTTCACAATCTGGCGACAACGCCAAAGCTGCTCAGCTTGCGCTTGCTGGCAAAGCAGGCAAAAACTGCTGGCCTGTTTGGCAGGGTCTGGAAAACTAATCCAGTCCTGATTGCTAATTTTAAGCGGCGGCGTTCTTCATGAGCGTCGCCGTTTTTTTCGAGGAAAAACTGTTGCGTTTATTCTTTCTGGGCATTTTCTTGCTTGGGTTTCAGGCCCAGGCCGCCGAGAAGCTGGTTATTACTGTTTTAGGTGACAGCCTAACATCGGGGTTCGAGCTGCGCACGAATGAGGGATATGTTCCGGTGCTCGAAAAACAGCTGTTGAGCAAGGGGTATAATGTCGACTTGCGCAGCGCAAGTGTCGCTGGGCAATCAACGCGACAGGGGCGTGATTGGGTGTTCGTCGAGCCGGTTATCTCGGCTGATATCGTGTTACTGCAATTGGGTGCCAATGATGGGGCTTACCGCGTCCTGCCGGAAGAAATTCAGGAAAATCTGGATTATATGATCACCAATATGCAAGGTCGCGGCCAGATGGTCGTGTTACTCGGCATGAAAATGTCGCCGAAATACGGGCTTGATTATCGGATGGAATATGATGCGGTATTTGAAACCACCGCTGCCAAATACAATCTAATGTTCGAGCCGTTTATCTATGCCCCGCTTTTCGATTTCGATACGCTAGATGTGCGCCGTGAGCTGTTGCTTGATGATGCGCGTCACCCCAATGCGGAAGGCGTGCGCCGGCTGGTCGAGCATACCCAAGCACTGGTTGAGAAAGCTATTCGCAAGCGGCGCGCTAACTAAGCGTTACGTTCGCGTTTAGTCGTGAATTTTTGACCAATCTTCAAGCGCGGCCTTGCGATAATTTTCGCGTTCACCGGGTGGCTTTGAGCACAACATTGGTTTGTAGTACTGCTCAATGGTCTTGATGTCGGAATATTGAGGTACGTCGCTATCGGTAAAACAATCTGATACGTCCTGCACGTCGAACACACATTCGGCGCGGGTGCCGACTTTCACGCGATGGGTCAACCCCGAACGGTCTTCGCCTGTCATGCCACGATAGCATGTGGCGCGCATTTGATGATTTTTCTTTTCAAGCGGCTGCAGCGGGTTGTCGACGTGGCACATATCCGGCGGCGACTTGTATGAATTCCAATATTGAAATTCGGCGGTAAACTTGAAGTTCAATTCCGACAGAAGGGCTTTGTTGTCACGCGAGCGTTCCTGCAAGACAACTTGGTTGGGAAATGTAAATTTCGGCATACCTTGTTCTTGGCAATATCCAGAGACTGAATAACGCCAAAACATCACCGTGGACGGAGTATCTTCAGCGTGCGCGCCGACCATGGAAAACCCAAAAATGATCACGACCAAACGTAGCATGTGATTGCCTCAATACGCCTTTACACAAAGTTACGATTTCGAATTCTGAAAAAAAACAGGTCGAAAATCAAGAATGTCTTCCATCTTGGGTTACGACTTAGTGCTGGTTTATTTAGGGCCCTGCGCGCGATTTGCATAAATATCGACCTTGCCAGAGCTGGCAAAAAAACATAATTATGCAAACGCAGAGCGGCCTCGTGGTGGAATTGGTAGACACAGCAGACTTAAAATCTGCGGCCCGTTTAGGGCGTGACGGTTCGAGTCCGTCCGAGGCCACCACCTCTGCCTATTCCGAAATGGCGGTAAAGGGCACACTCTCTCCGATTTTCATCACAAGCGCTTGATTGCCCGCTGCCTTGACAAAGCGTTGGCGGGGTTCTTCGAACGGTTCAAATGACAAAATGAAAGTGCCCCAATGCATCGGTACCATGCGCTTGCACCCCATATCACGGCCGACACTGACACCGCCTTCGGGGTCCATATGCGCGCCGCGCATGAAATCACGCGGGGCATACGCACCAACGCTCATTAAACCGAGGTCGCACCCGCCATGATTGTCGGCCATATGTTTGCCGATATCTGCAAATACGCTGGGGTGGGTTTCAGTATCGCCGGTATGAAACACAGAATGCCCGCCCGCGGAAAAGCCGTAAGACATCCAAAGTGTGCGATTGGTGTCAAACAATGACCGGCTCGACCAGTGCACCGCCGGATACGCGGTCAGCTTGAAACCGCCATTTGGCGAGGTCAGTGTCACCTCATCATACCAATCGACCTCGCGCACATCGCCATAATCCTTGAAATATTTACCCAGACCCAGCGGCACAACGGCCGTGATGCGGTGCTTGTTGGGTAGGCTTTCGAGCGTCGCCGTGTCCAGATGGTCGTAATGCGCATGGCTGATCACCACCACGTCAATCGGCGGCAGATCTTCCATGCGCAAGCCTGGTGGAACAAGGCGTGCGGGTCCGGCAAATGACACAGGGCTAGCGCGGCGTGAAAAAACCGGATCGGTTAGTACGTTGACCCCATCAAGACGCACCAGAAAAGTTGCATGACCGATCCAGCTAACGAAATCATTATCACCCATCGCGGCCAGCTGCGCTTTTGCAACCTCGCGCTCTATTGCATGCTCGCTTGGTATATTGGGGGCTTTGCCAACGGCATTACGCCAAATCGCTTGGCCGAAAAATTTCAATCGCTTGGTGAAAGGTATATCGCGTTTCGGGCTGTCGGGCGGGTTACGAAAGCCCTTTTCAAGGTGATGATAGGGGTTTTTACCTCCCGTTGGGCGGCCTAGATTGTTGCTGCAAGCCGCGAGCACCAAACCCAGCCCGATCACCACCGCAATTCCTGCCAATGCCGACATTTTCATTTCCGCCCCTTTTTTCCTGTGTTGCCTCAACTCATAGAAAAACAGCGGCCCGGAGAGCCGCTGCTGATAAGTATATATCGTATCACCCGCCTATCCAGCCACGCGGCTAAACATGCCTAATCGCGGGGGGGCAAAACATGCCCCCCACCGGCCTAGCGGCGGGAGGCATTCTGGATTGCGCTTTAGCCTTATTGGCCGCGTGTTACCCAGGATTGGCTGGATGCACGGGCAAGGTTTTTCGCGCCGAAATCACCTGTGATTTTTTGCCATGTCGGATCGGTTGCCAGCGTTGTAAATAACTGGCTGCCTTCGCTGAAACTATCAAAAGCAAAAGTGAACCAGATATTATCATCGACACCATTTGTGTAGATGTGCGCCGTGCTGCCGAGGCTTTCAATATACTTGGCCATTTTGGTAAACTCGCGAATAGTGCGATCAGCGTTGCTTGGGCTGGTTGCCAAAAAGCTGGCTGCCCAGAAAACATTCTTACCGTCCACCACATCGACACCGGCGGCAGGCGAACTTACATTGGCCCATAGCATGCTCTGCGTGAAGTGACGGTTATAGTCTGGTTGATACTTGGCCATCCATGCCGCAACCTCCGGGTCGGCACCAAAGGCATCTTTGAATGTGCCCCAATCGGTTAGCGATGCGAACCGCATGCCGAAGGTCACTTGCTGCTGACCGTAGGTATCATCAACAAATATTTCGACCTGTGCGCCGTGCTTTTCAGCCAACGGGCTCAGGGTTTTATACTGGGCTACAGTAGCGGCAATATCACCGTTAAAGGCTTTCGCTCCCCACAAAGACAATACATCGGCCTGCGCAGCACCGGTGGAAACTGCCATAGCCAAAGCTAAAATCATTGCTCTCATTTTTCTCTCCTTAACAAACTACAAATCAATTTCTCAATTTCAACAGAAGCTACCTTTGGCTGAATAGTCCAAAATTTCTGGGGAATTTTTTGCCCCTATGTGCGGGCCGTGTGTATCGGTCGCGGCGGTTTATTATGGCAACATGGTCTGGAGAAAACTGCCTACATCGGCGGCTGTCTTTGCGGGGGCTTCTTCCATCGGCAAATGCCCAAGTTCAGGATAAGCGACAAGGCGACTATTAAAAATGGCACCGTTCATGCGTACGCCCTGGCTCAGCGGCACTATCTTGTCTTGCGCCCCCCAGATAAGAAGTGCCGGCATGGTCAGCTCCGACAGGCGTTCGTCTAGCGGTGCGTTGGATTGTCTGGCATTGCGCCGTTCGAAAATCGCTGCGCGGGAACCCGTCATGCGAATGAGTTCCCAATAACGATCAATCATCTCATCGGTAACAAAATTATCCGGATCGGCAACGGTGTCGCGCAGAGCAGACGCAAACATAAATCGCGGCGTTACATAGCGCATAACCGGTTGCAGCCATGTGATGTCGGCCAGTTCGAAACTTGATGGTGGCGCCTCCGCTATCGAGCGCCGCATGCCGCTGGCGCTAACCAGCACTAACCCGCGTACCTTGCCGGGATTATCTAGCGCATAATGCAATGCAACCCCGCCACCCATTGAATGACCAACCATGACAACTTTTTTGAGCTTCATTAGCTTGATGATATCACTAACGGTCTGGCTCATGCCTGCGCGGCTATAATCGGCGTTTGGCACCGCACCCGTTAGCCCAAAGCCGGGCAGGTCAAAACTAATTAGGCGATAGTCATCGCCTAGCGCTTGCACCCAAGGTTCCCATGCATGCACGGAGCCATACGCGCCATGCAATAAAATGAGCGGCGGACCATTTCGGTTGCCTTCATCGCGAATATGGACGGTCGCGCCAGTGTCTAGCGTGTAGAGAAACGATTTATCGTTGCGGTATTTTTCGTAAAGATCGCCTCGGATGAGGTCTGACGAAATTAGAAAACTTGTGCTCAGTAGAACAATGATGAGCAAGGCAATAAGCAGCCCGAGTAAAGAACCCAAAATGCGTGCCATGCTTCTCCCTCGCCATTTTTTTGACCATGTCCGAGTTCGGCCCGATCAGCAAGGTGTTTTCAATCTTCAGCGCGGTATCTGTAGCGGGTGGAGCAATATGGGCACACAATTTCTGTTTCGCTGCCCATGTCCAGAAATACATGCGGATGATCGTAAGGCGCGGATGCGCCGATGCATTCAAATGCACGTACGGGGATAAAAATTTCCGCCAAGCCTTCATCATTGCTGATTTTGATAAGCTCTGCCTGTGCCATTATCGCTCCCGCGTTTAATATGTCGGTGTAACGTCTGCGCGTTAATCCACGGTTCTATACTGCTTCGCCTTGTTATCGGCAAGTCCTTAGCAACATCCGCATCCGCCGAGTGCCGCATCGCCGTCATCATGCCAAGCATGGGCAATAGCCTTGGCTGACAAATCGGCGGTTTCGGCAAACTGGTCACGCGCATCTCGCATCAACTGGTCATCTGTCATGGCGTCGATCGCGGTCATTGCCAAGGCCTTGGCACCATCTATCACGGCAGCATCGCCTGTTTCGGACCCGGCAAATTTTGCGAATTCCGGATTATGAATAACGACATGGGGTGGGGCACACGCGATCATCGGGTGGATCGAGGGTACGCGGTGGCTGACATTGCCCATATCAGTTGATCCCGCGCCGGTGGTGGGAAGTTTATCCAGCGGGAAAAACGACCGGCCCAAACTCTCGGCATTCACTTTATAGCGCTCGGCAAGCGGCCAGCAATCTTTGATCTCTAAATAATCGCCAAGCGCCCATTGGATCTCGACATCGCACCCCGATGCTAATGCACCAGCTTCGAAGCAGTTTTTGACCCGCGCCTTCAAATCGGCAAGTGCCATGCCATCCGATGCACGAACATAAAATGTGCCCACGGCCCGGTCAGGTACGATATTGGGTGCTAACCCAGCCTCGTTGAAAATACCATGGATGCGCTCGTTCTGTCTTATGTGCTGGCGCAGTTGGGCCACAGATTGATACGCTGTCACCAAGGCATCGAGCGCGTTCACCCCGGCAAAGGGCATGGCTGATGCATGCGCGGATTTCCCGGTATATGTCACCCGCACCTCGTTCATGGCGACGCTTGGCATCGTCATCAGATTAACCCCGGCGGGGTGCACCATCATTGCCGTGTCGAGCCCGTCAAACGCGCCTTGCCTAGCCATAATTTCTTTGCCATTGCCGGCTTCCTCCGCAGGCGTGCCGAGATAGCGCACGCGCCCGGGCAAGTTTGCGCCAAGTTTTGAAAGTGCCAGCGTTGCCCCAAGCCCGCTTGTTGCAATAATGTTGTGGCCGCAGGCATGGCCGATGCCGGGCAAGGCATCATATTCGGATAGGATACCAACCTCGACCCCGGCTTCGCCAAACTCAGATATAAAAGCTGTATCGAGGCCGCATGCGCCACGCTCGACTGACAGGCCAGCCGCTTCAATGCGGTCGGTCAATAAACCGTGGGCGAAATGTTCGTTAAAAGCGAGTTCGGGATTGGCGTGAATGTCGTGGCTGGCTGAAATCAAGTCGGAGGCCATTGCGTCAATAGCAGCACACGCCTGTTTTTTTAACCCGTCACGATCCATACTATATCTCCTATTTGTACCCGAAAACCTAGCCGATCTTAACCGGCATGCCTAGCAACAATCCGGCGTCTACCACGAGCAATTGCCCGGTCACGTGCACGCTGGCGCGGTTGGCAAAAAACAAAATTGGGCCACTTACATCATCCGGCGTACCGGCGCGGTGCATGGGCGTTGCGTTTTTTTGTCCTTCAACAATGCGGTCAAACACTTCTTCGCCCAGCGCGTTGCGAAACCAATCCGTGCCGACGAATCCCGGGCAAACTGCATTGACGCGAATGTGGTCGTCGCCCAAAGCGCGAGCAAGGGCCAGCGTCATTGAGTTCAGCGCGCCCTTTGACGCCACATAAGCGATGGAGGACCCAACGCCGCGAACCCCGGCGACAGATGAAATATTGACGACACTGCCGGCGCCGCAGGCTTTCAGATGCGGTTGTGCGGCGCGTATCATCTGGTACGGGCCGATTGTGTTGAGGGCATAGATGTCTTCAAAATCGGTTTTGTCCAAGCCATCCAGATTGGCGTGATCCATAAATTTGGTTGTGCCTGCATTGTTCACCAGAATATCTAGGCGTCCCCATTTATCCATGGCCGCTTCAACCAGCGACCGGCAGGCTGCATCATCGGAAACATCGGCGGCCACGGCTATCGCATCGCCACCCGCCTCTACGCAGGCGGCAGCTATAGCTTCAGCCGCATCGCTACTTTTTGAATAGTTGATGACGACTTTGGCACCTCCGCGCGCCATGCCAATGGCAGCAGCGGCTCCGATGCCGGATGATGAGCCTGTAACGATGGCTACCTGATCTGAAAAATCCATAATGTATCTCCTAATTGCCGGAAAATTCCGGGGGTCGTTTCTGCATGAATGCCGTACGGCCTTCTTCGTAATCAGCGCTCGCAAAACAAGCGGCTATTTTCTGGTCGATTTCTGCCTGATCGGTATCGGGATGGCGCTCAATCACAGCCTTGGCCGCCTTTAATGTCAAAGGCGCATTTGTACAAATAGTGGCCACGTGATGTGCCAGCTCAGTATCAAAATCGGCGGTTGAGGTTACATAATTGACCAAGCCCATGGCTAGCGCCTGGCTGGCATCCAGGCGGCGCGCGGTGAATAAAATATCCTTTGCGTGCGACGGGCCAACCGTTGCGCGCAATCGGTCGGTGGCGTTGGGCGGATAAGCAAGCCCTAAGCGAGCCGCGGGAATGGCAAAACTGCTGTCGTCGCGCGCTAGTCGCAAATCGCAAGCCAGAGCCAGCCCCAGCCCACCGCCAATGCAATAGCCTTCAATTGCGGCAAATGTGGGTATCGGACACGCGGCCACGGCGTCAAACGCATCAATGGTTGCCGTGTCGTAGTGACTGCCGTGTGGCCCAGAATATTTTTCGTCGAATTGGGCAATGTCGGCACCAGCCACAAAAGCTCTGCCGCCAGCCCCACGCATTACAATCAGGCGCATATCTGGCAGGCGCGCGAGCCGAGCAATCAGCTCTGGCAGCGCCAGCCAACCTTCCAGATCGATAACATTGTGTCGTTCAGGATAATCAATGATTATCGTGGCGCAGCCGGTCGTCACCTCGGCACGCAGACGCGCTGCGCCGGTCGGAATGGTTTTGGTCGGCTGGCTTTTTGAAGTTTCAGAGGTCATGGCGTTCCTGTCGGATTATCGGCGTTCAAAAAATACGCAAGATCCGTGAAAACATTGGGAACCTGCACCATAAATAAGTGACCGCCTTCGTAGAATTTCAAAATGGCATTGGGTAGACGCTGGGCCATATTCTCCATTGATTGCGGCAAGGCCGTGCCATCATAAAGGCCACCCGCCAACCAGACAGGGCAGGTGATATCGCCAAGGCGGTCCCAGCAATCATGGTCCTTACGTGCCGCCAACTGGCCGGTTATGCCCCGGGCGTGGCCGTCTTCATGCGCAAAATCTGAACGGTCAAGGCGCACCATAGCTGCCTCCAAAATGTCGGGTTGAGCGTCAAGGATATCTGCGCTTATGCGCGTATCACCTTGTAAAACCATGGCTCGTGCTCGTCCTTCAAGATCGAGCGCCTCAAATTCATGCAGCGGATAGGAAGAGCCACCTGCGCCCCCGGGCGAGGTGCAAAAAAGTCCGACCCGGTTAACCCTGTCTGGATAGGCAAGGCAAAATTCTTGCGCCACCATGCCGCCAAATGACATGCCAAGCACATGTACTTTGTCGAAGCCAAGCGCATCAAGCAGTGCCGCGGCATCATCGGCATAGGCCGTCATCGTGTATCCATCTTGCGGTTTTTCGCTTTGGCCGAGCCCTCGTTGATCGTAGCTGATAACTTGGAAGGTGCTGGTGAGCGGACTATCCATGATATTGGGTTTGTTCCGCAGGTCGCCGCCTGTACCGGATAAAACCAGCAATGGCGGACCAGTGCCGGCAATTTCATAATAGATATTTAGCGTGCTGGTCTGGATGCGTGGCATTTCGGTCAATATAGTTTTCTTGCCTGGGGTCGGGCCGCAATGGTATCCTTTTCGCTACAAATGCGTAAAGACAATTTCTGAAGCCTGAACATGCGGGGCAAAATGTCTGAAAAACCCGAACCTCTAGAACGTCTCGATCCCGTTTGGGAAAAGCTGCGCGCTGACGCGCAACAAGTCGCAAACCGTGAACCGGTTATGTCCGGTTTCGTGCACGCCAGCGTTCTCAACCACGACCGGCTCGAAACCGTAATCGCTTCCCATTTGGCTGAAAAAATGGGCAATGCGGAAATTGGCGCGCGGGCGTTGCGCGAGGTTTTCGAGGAAAGTCTTGTCAATAATCCGATTATGGGTGAGACACTTCGCGCGGATATCATCGCGCACTTTGATCGCGACCCGGCGTGTCGGTCATATCTAGATCCAGTTCTGTATTTCAAAGGCTTTCTAGCTTTGCAGGCGCATCGTGCTGCGCATTGGATGATGGCGCATGACCAGCGCGCCACAGCGCTTTATATTCAAAACCGCGCGTCCGAGGTGTTCCAGGCCGACATTCATCCGGCCGCCAAAATCGGCAAAGGCGTGTTTATCGACCATGCAACTGGCGTTGTCATTGGCGAGACGGCGGTTGTTGGTGATGATGTGTCGATGCTGCACAGCGTGACGCTGGGCGGCAGTGGCAAGGAGGGTGGCGACCGTCACCCAAAAATTGGCAATGGTGTGCTGATTTCAGTTGGCGCAAAAGTGCTTGGCAATATCAGGGTAGGCGATTGCGCTAAAATTGGTGGTGGCAGTGTTGTGCTGACAGATGTACCGGCCTATTCGACGGCGGTCGGGGTACCTGCGAAAATTATTCATGGCGTGTCATCAACCCAGCCGTCGCGCCAAATGGACCATAGTGTGGATACACCGGTTGACGCCTCGGATGGCGCGGATGGTGATGTTTCGTAAGTTTCGTTTCGGGGGGAGTTAAATGGGACGTTTACAAGGTAAAACTGCTTTTGTTTCCGGCGGTGCGCGGGGCTTGGGGGCTGAAATGGCTCGCGTCCTGCACAGTGAGGGTGCCAATGTCATGGTGACCGATATTCTAGAAGATGAGGGGCATGAACTGGTCAGTGCGCATGAAAACATGCGCTTCATGATGCATGATGTTATGCACGAAAACCAGTGGGCGGCGGCGATATCTGCCACAGGCGACGCGTTTGGCGGGCTTGATATTTTGGTGAATAATGCCGGCATTGCGCATAATGCCACCACGATCGAGGAAACCACGCTTGAGCAGTGGCGCAAAGTTGTTGGCATTGACCTTGATGCGGTTTTTCTGGGGTGCAAACACGGCGTCGGGCTGATGAAAGCAACCGGCGGAAGCATTATCAATATTTCCTCAATTTATGGCATTGTCGGTTCCGCGGGGCAGGCACCTTACCATGCGGCCAAAGGTGGTGTGCGTTTGCTCACCAAGGCATTGGCGGTCGAGCTGGCACAGCTGGGTTATGGCATTCGGGTCAATTCCATCCATCCTGGGTTTGTTGGCACTGATATGGTACGCGACGGCCTGCGCCACGCCGTTGAAACTGGTCTAATGCCCGGTGAAAACGAGGCGATGGAAATGTTGACCATGCAAACACCCATCGGTCGGCTTGGCGTGCCGCGCGACATTGCCAATGCCGTTTTATTTTTGGCATCGGAGGAATCAGCTTGGATGACTGGTGCTGAACTCGTTGTTGACGGTGGCTTTACGGCGCAATAGCCTGCGCTCAGCTTGCTGAAAGGATTTTCCATGAATAATGATGAAGTGTTGCGCGTTCAGGCCTATCTGCGCTTGAAATTCTCTAATGACATGCTCACGCTCAAGCGTGGCGCGAAAGACGACATGATTGAAGTGTTTATGGAAGACGAATTCATCGGCACGCTGTTCCGCGATGATGAAGACGGTGAAATTTCCTACGCGTTCAACATGGCAATTCTGGAATTTGATCTGCCGACGCTGTAATTTTAGTTTGTGAATTAGCGGCTGCCGACCCGGGCTCGCGCCGCAGCGCGGAACGACCGGATCATATCGCGGATGCCACCATCAATCGTTTCCCAATCGGAAAGATGTGCGCGCTTGAAGCTGTAGCTCGCTTGCGCTGTGCGGCCAAGGTCGAAGCTGCTTTCGCAGTTTGGGTTCGGCGTATCGATATGGTCACAAATGATCAGCGGTGGCGCGAGCCGCTTGGTGCGTGGGCCAACGGGTAGGGCGCGGAATAATTCCTTAGATGCATAATGCGAATTTGATTGGAAGCGGAAAGCCTGTAGCCCGTCGTCGCGAACCTGACCTGAGCCGGTAATAAAAGGGCTGAAGACATCTTCGAAAATACGGCGCTCCGGCAATGGCCGCTCGCTCGCCCGTAAGGTGATGATCACGAGAGGGGAGGTAGGGTCAGTCCGCAAAAACTCGCTATCTTGCGCCCGTGTGTAGGGGTTTAGCTCGGGCAGGAGCGTGTGTAATTCAACAAAATTCTGGACCTTGGCATCACGAATATTGTCGGTTCTCGAATAATGCGCCGGGATAGCGAACAGTGTTCCGCCAACTTCAACGCGGATACGTTGACCACTTTCGGTCGGTTGATAGGCTTGATAACGGCTGTCCAAAATTTCCGGATTCATGGAAAACCACAAACCAAACACTGTTGCGGCAATAAGCACGCCCAAGCCGACGAAAAACAGCCGCCAGATGGGCCACTCACCCTCGGGAAACATGCGCGACATATTGGTCTTACTCATTTTTTCGCTCTCGACACCAGCAATTTAGCCGTTACCATGCACCGTAACATCTTGGCGTGAAGGAGGGAACATGCCGATTTATGCTTTAGGAGACGTAACACCTGTTTTTCCAGATAGCGGGGCATATTGGGTTGCACCTAACGCACAACTCATGGGAGCCATCGTTCTCAAGGAAAACGCGAGCGTGTGGTTTAACGCTGTTTTGCGCGGTGATAATGAACCTATTACGATCGGCGAAAACTCCAATGTGCAAGATGGTGCGGTGATGCATACTGATATCGGCTATCCGCTAACGCTGGGCACCAATGTAACCATTGGTCATCAGGCTATGTTACATGGCTGTACGGTTGGCGATAACAGCCTTATTGGTATCGGCGCGACCATCTTAAACGGGGCGAAAATCGGCAGAAATTGCCTTATTGGGGCACATGCGCTGGTTGGTGAAGGCAAAGAAATACCCGACAATTCGATGGTGCTGGGCATGCCCGGCAAAGTTGTCCGCGAACTTGGCGAGGATAATGAAAAAATGATGATCGCGTCGGCAACAATTTATGTTGAGAACTGGAAACGTTTCAAAGAGACATTAAAGGAAGTTTAGGTAAATGATCGATAGTGCAGATTATATTATTGTTGGTGCTGGTAGCGCTGGTTGTGTGTTAGCCAATCGCCTTTCTGAGGATGAAAACACTACGGTATTGCTGCTTGAAGCAGGCAAACGAGACAAAAATATCTTTATTCATATGCCAGCGGGTTACTCGCAAATCGTGCCTGAAAAGAATGAACAGAATTACGGGTTTGAAACGGAAACAGAAGAAAATCTCGATGGTCGCCAGATGTATTGGCCACGCGGGCGCGGCTGGGGTGGTTCGTCGGCGATTAACGCGATGATTTATATTCGCGGTAATGCTTGGGATTATGACCATTGGAGCCAGCTTGGTAATCAGGGCTGGTCGTATGAAAGCGTGCTGCCCTATTTCCGGCGGGCTGAGAATTTCCAAGGCGATGGCGATAGCGAGTTTCACGGCACGGATGGGCCGTTGACGGTGCAAAAATCAGAGCGCACAAACGATGTTTTGATGGATGTCTTCGTCGAGGCCGGACAACAAGCAGGCTTCCCGTTCACCAAAGACTTTAATGGCCGCCAGCAAGAAGGCTTCTCGCGCTATGAGCATACAATTCGCGGTGCTAAACGGTGTAGTTCAGCGCAGGCATATCTGCACCCAGTTCTGAACCGCAAAAACCTGTCTACTGAGACGGAAGTCAGCGTTGACCGCGTGATTTTCGAAGGTAAGAGAGCAGTCGAACTGGTTGTGCAGCAAAATGGTGTCGAGCACCGTATTCGCGCCAATCGTGAGATTGTTTTGTCGGCTGGTGCGCTGAATTCACCGCAAATTCTGCTGCGCAGTGGGGTTGGTCCGGCCAATGAAATTAAACCGCACGGGCTTGACGTCGTGCATGAGCTGAAGGGCGTGGGCCAAAATCTACAAGATCATTTGGCTGTTACCAGCCAGTTTTCGTGCACGCAGCCGGTCACGTTGCACCGTTCGGCAACTTTCTTGCGCACGCAATTAGCTGGCGCGCTATGGATGTTCCTCGGTAAGGGCGATGCGTCCTTCCCGCCATGTTCGGCTGGTGCGTTTTACAAATCGCACCCGTCAAAAGATATTCCAGACATGCAGGTGCATTATGTATCGACCGCCGTGCCAGATGTTCATGGGCGCGGTGGTATTCCTAAAGAGCACGGCTATTCGGCGCTGGTTTATCAGTGTCGTCCGGAAAGCCGCGGTCATGTTGGGCTGAAAAACGCCGATCCGCTTGCGTCACCGGCATTGTTCCCGAATTATCTATCGGCAGAAAACGATCTGATCGATTTACGCAATGGGTTCCGTGAAATGCGCCGTGTGTTCATGCAACCGGCTTTTGACCCGTATCGCGGTGAGGAAACCAAGCCCGGTCCCGATGTCAATGTTGACAATGATGACGAGGTAGATGCGTGGATCCGTGCGACGGGGGAAACGCTTTATCATCCAGTTGGCACCTGCAAAATGGGCAGCGATGCTTCGGCTGTGACCAATGAACATGGTCAGGTGCATGGACTGGAAGGCTTGCGGGTTGTGGACGCCTCGCTCATGCCGACACTGATCGGCGGCAACACCAATGCACCAACGATCATGATAGCAGAGAAAATCTCAGACCATATTCGCGGGCGCGGGTTCCTGTCGCCACAGCAGGTAGCCGCGGAATAATGACGCATTTCGAGTTCTACTTCGATATCTCCAGTCCGTGGACGTATCTCGCTTTTTCCAGAGTTGAGGGCGTTGCGGAGCGGTGCGGGGTAGATATTGACTGGAAGCCAGTGTTAGTTGGCGGCGTTTTTAATGCCGTCAACGAAACCGTTTACGAACAACGCGCCAATCCTCACCCCGTCAAGGGCCGCTATTATGTTAAGGATTTGCAGGATTGGGCCCAGTTTTGCGGCATCGAAATCGGCATGCCGCCGGTTTTCCCCGTGCGGGCCGTTGACGTGATGCGTGCCTCGATTGTGGCGTTGGATGCGGGCGTTCTGCCAGCATTTTCGCACGCGGCATTTCACGCCTATTGGGGCGAATTGCGCGATGTCAGCCAGCCTGAGGAAATCGCGCAAATTTGCACGGCTGTAGGGCTCGACCCGGCCGATGTAGCCGAAAAAATTGCCCATAACGATGTCAAAGGGCGCTTGCGGGCGAACACCGAGGAGCTTGTCGCGCGCGGCGGCTTCGGATCTCCGACCATGTTCATCAATGGGTCGGATATGTATTTTGGTAATGACCGATTGCCGCTTGTGGAATCCGCATTAGTGCGCGCTGTTCAGGCAGAGAAATAAGCCTATGACGCAGGAAGATACCCAGTTGCGCGGCCGTGAGCCGGCGTTTCGGGTGCCACGCGTCATTGTTTGTCTCGCTGCTACGATTATCATTTTTCAGCTGATTATGTATGTCACCGGCCATCAAGTCGCGCTAGTGCTGATTGTTGAAATGGCGCTGTTTCCCGCGCGTTTTTTCGCTGACAATCTAGGCGGCTTGCCCGGCGGTATCGGGCAAGGTCTTTTCTCATTGGTTTCATACAGTTTTTTGCATAGCAGTTGGTCGCATTGTTTGATCAATCTGGTTTGGTTGTTGGCATTTGGGGCGCCTGTCGCGCGGCGTCTGGGCTGGCGTCGGTTCCTAATTTTATATCTGGCATGTGTAATTATTGGCGGGCTAGTTCAGATTTACAGCGTCGATGAAACCAGTTGGCTGGTGCCGATTATCGGTGCATCGGGGGGCGTTTCCGGCATGATGGGCGCGGCGGCGCGATTTGCCTTTCCCGATACGCGCTGGCTCAACCCAGCGGTAGCGGCTGAACGCCGCCGATTGCTCAGAATTGTCGATGTCCCCAAGCGACGTCCTGTGATGATGTTTATCGGGGTCTGGATTGTGGTGAATGTGGCGTTTGGTCTTGCGGGTCCGGTCGGTGCCGGTGCCAGCGGCGCATCAGCCAGTATCGCATGGCAGGCGCATTTGGGTGGTTTTTTCGCGGGTCTGTTTTTGATCGGTTTGATCGAAAAGCCTCCCTTGTCGCCCTCTGGTGGCCCCGGCAATGTTGATTATGGCGACTGGAAAGACCGCGCCTAACTATCAGAATTCTTGAAAACTGCGGCAAGCTGTCGCATACTGGCTCTTGTAAGAAAAACAGGGGCTGAATATGACAATAAAAAATATTTTGCAGCGTAAAGGATCAGGTGTAATTGCCATAAATTCAAAGGCCACTGTGCGTGAAGCCGTGAACCTGATGGACAAACACCAGATCGGTGCTCTGGTAATTCAAGGGGCAGTTGGTTCGTGCAATGGTATTTTCACTGAGCGTGACGTTATGCGGGCACTCGCATCGCGCGATGCGCCCATTCTCAATGACACGATCGACACGCATATGACGGTGCGTCCGCAAAGCATTTTTCCCGATACGCCAGTCGAAGAAGCGATGGAAATTATGACCGAGCGACGATTCCGTCACCTACCTGTGATGGCGCAAGACCAGCTTGTTGGCATTGTATCCATCGGTGATTTGGTGAATTACCGTATTCACCAGACTGAGCGGGAAGCTGAAGCACTTAAATCATATATTCGTAGCGGTTGATGCGTTGCGGCTAGCCTACGCCGAGTGAGCGTGAAACCCCTAAAGTTTTGTAGGGTTTGGCGCGTCGCCATAGACGGCGAGCGGATCGAAGACCTTCTCGCTTTCCTCGTAGGTCAGCGAAACGGGGCCATCAGGAAGTGCGCCTGTTGGCAAAGACCGGTAAAAACACGAGCGATAGCCAACATGGCAACTGGCGCCGTTGCCGCCAACCCGCACGCGCAACCAAACACAATCCTGATCATCATCGATACGCATTTCAACGACATTTTGGACGAGGCCACTGGTGGCGCCCTTGTGCCAGATTGCTTCGCGCGAGCGGCTGAAATAATGCGCTTCGCCAGTTTCTATAGTGAGACGCAAGGCCTCTTCATTCATAAAGCCATGCATAAGCAGTTCGCCACTGTCAAAATCAGTGGTGACAGCTGGAATTAACCCGCGGTCATCGAATTTCGGGGCCAGTTCATAGCCCTCTTCGACCTGCTCAACGGTCATGCGCTCTGCAAAAAGTCCGCTCATAACATCCTCAAGTTCGGATAATGTAGAGCCACCTTATAGAACTAGCCGTTGATCATGGCAAGAAAGCGCGCTTCCATGCGCGGGTCTTCTGCGAAGACACCCGTGAATTGTGTGGTGATGGTTGCAACGTCCGGTTTTTTGATGCCGCGCGTTGTCATGCACTGGTGCTTGGCATCAACGAGAATAGCTACGCCTGCAGGCTCCAAAACACGCTGGATGCAGTCGACGACCTGCGCTGTCATGGTTTCCTGCGTTTGCAGGCGTTTAGCGAAAATCTCAATGACGCGAGCCAGTTTGGAAATGCCGACAACTTTGTCTACTGGCATATAGGCAATATGCACTTTGCCGAGAATGGCGACCATATGGTGCTCACAATGGCTTTCCATAGCGATATCGCGCAGCATGACCATATCATCATAGCCTTCGACATCTTCAAATGTCCGGCCGAGAACTTCTTCCGGATCTTCTTCATAACCGGCAAAAAACTCTGTGTAGGCATTAACAACACGCTTGGGAGTGTCGATCAGACCCTCGCGTTCAGGGTTGTCGCCTGCCCATGAAATAAGTGTGCGGACGGCTGCTTCGGCTTGTTCGCGTGAAGGTTTTTCCACTTTTACATCCCGTTCTCTGACTATCGGCGTTTTACTGCCGTCGACTCGTGCATCCATTGTTATGCCTCGTATGCGGGAAATACGTCCCGTTATTCGCCAGGCATCCAGCAAGATGCCCGTGTGTGCTCAGGCCCCTGCGGGTCATCGCCTTATGCCATGATACGTAGAGAACGCCGCCTCATCAAATTTGCATAAGGTTTTGCATATATGCAGAAACCCTTTGCGATATAGCCCCTTCGCCCAAAAAGGCGAAGCGACTAACGGTGCAGATGGGCAGCACCCTCCGTTGCAGCCAATCTATATACGTCACAGATAGGGCTTTGGATCAAGCCTGAAGCTGAAAACACAGCTTGCCGCGTGATAGCTAGCGAATTATGGTGCGCCGAAGCACAGTTAATGGACTGGACATCATGCGCAGGCTCTTTCTGCATAATAATCTGAACCGCCAAAAAGAAGAGTTTCAGCCGGAAAATGCCGCGCATGTGACAATTTATGTGTGCGGTCCGACGGTTTATGGGCCAGCGCATATCGGCAATGCCAGACCTGCGGTGGTTTTCGACGTTTTGGTGCGCGTTTTGAGGCACTTATATCCGGCGGTGAGCTATGCCCGTAATATCACCGATATTGATGATAAGATTAATGCGCGCGCGGCTGAAGAGGGTGTCGATATCGGCATTATAACCGACCGTTATCGCGCGAAATATCACGAAGATATGGCCGCGCTTGGCGTTGCCGCGCCCGATATTGAACCCCACGCCACCCGGCATGTTGACGATATTATCGAGATGATCACTTTGCTTATTGCGCGGGGGGCAGCCTATGTCGCGGAAGGGCATGTCTTATTCGATGTCACCCAAGATGCCGATTATGGTACGCTGTCGCGGCGCGCGCGCGAAGATATGCTTGCCGGTGCACGCGTCGAAATAGCCCCCTATAAGCGCGATGCTGGCGATTTTGTACTCTGGAAACCCTCAACGGTCGATTTGCCGGGTTGGGAAAGCCCATGGGGGCGCGGGCGTCCAGGCTGGCATATTGAGTGTTCGGCGATGATTGCGCGTCATTTCGGGCCAACGGTAGATATTCATGGTGGCGGCGTTGATTTGCAATTTCCCCATCACGAAAACGAATGTGCTCAAAGCAGATGCGCGCACGGTGCGCCGCTGGCGCGCTATTGGTTGCACAATGGCATGCTCAATATCGCGGGCGAAAAAATGTCCAAATCGCGCGGCAATATCACGTTGGTCGAGGAATTGCTTGGCGATTATCCGGGCGAAGCTATTCGCCTCGCGCTGTTGCAAGGACAGTACCGCCAACCGCTCGATTTTACGGCTGATTTACTCGACCAGTCGATGCGCAATCTTGATCGCCTTTATGGTGTTTTGCGCGATACGGGCGATGTTACCCCTGACACCTGCGAAGCACCTGACGCGTTCTTGGATGCACTGTGCGACGACTTAAATACGCCCAAAGCGATGGCCGAGCTGTTTGCCCTGTCAAAGCAGACCGATACACCCCAAGGAAAAGGGCAATTTCTGGCCGCGGCTAATATTATGGGTTTGCTAGAAGGCGATCCGGCGCAATGGTTTGCCACGGATACGACCGCGCTCGATGTTGCGCTGGTTGAAAGTTTGATCGAAAAGCGTGCACAAGCTCGCCGTGTGCGTGATTTTGCGGCGGCTGACGCGGCACGTGACGCGCTGGGCGAACTGGGGGTCACTATTGAAGATACCGCCGACGGGACAATATGGCGTCTCGCAAGACAGCACGGAACGCGCTAACATTTCACAATGATGAATGATCTGTACAACAAGCGCATTTTGCACCTAGCTGGCGATGTGCCGCATCTGGGGCGACTTGATGCACCTGATGCGCGTGCCGATGCCGTGTCGCGCTTATGTGGGTCGAAAGTGCATGTCGAATTGTGTGTCGATGCAGGTGGCCGGGTCACTCAGTTTGCCCATGAACTCCAAGCGTGCGCGCTGGGGCAGGCGTCTAGCTCGGTCATGGCGCGTGAAATTATCGGGAGTGCCGCAACAGATTTGCACAGCGTTGCCGCGCAAATGCGCACCATGTTAAAACAAAACGGCCCCGTGCCGTGCCTGCCAGAGCATCCGGGAAAGTGGAAAGACCTTGAGGTTTTGACACCGGTGCGCGACTTCCACAACCGACATGCATCGACGCTTTTGACTTTTGATGCGGTTGAGGATTGCCTCGCTCAACTCGGCTGGTGAACGCCCGTGCGGTTGGTTCGTCCGGTTTTGGGTTTTCTGGTTTCTCTACCAATATATTTTTACCGATATTTCATCTCACCGCTTTTTCCGCCGACCTGCCGGTTTCAACCGACCTGTTCCGAATACGCACTGGAGGCGGTTCGTTATCACGGGGCTTGGGCTGGTTTGTGGCTTTTTTTACGCCGCATAAGGCGGTGTCATCCCATCGAACATCTTGGGGCGGGCCATGGATATGATCCAGTGCCTGTTGAGATTTTGCGCGGACCTTGGTATGCCCCATGGAAGCTTGTGATTGTGACGCAACGAATGGAAGACGCAGATGATAAGGTTGACCCTGCCTGATGGCTCTACACGGGATCAAGATACGCCGCTCACCGGCGTGGCTTTCGCGGAATCGATTTCCAAGAGCCTGGCGAAAAAAGCACTGGCTCTTAAAATCGATGGGGAAATGCGCGACCTCGCCACGCTGATCGAGCACGATTGCGAGATAGCCGTCATCACAGCGGATGATGATGAGGGCGTGGAAATTATGCGGCATGATTGTGCCCATGTGCTTGCCCAAGCCGTGCAGGAGTTATTTCCCGATACTCAAGTGACAATCGGCCCGGTCATTGATGCCGGCTTCTTCTACGATTTTGCACGGCAAACCCCGTTTAGCCTTGATGATCTGGAAGCTATTGAGAGTCGGATGCGCGATATCGTTGACCGCAATGAGCCGATCGTCCGCGAGGTCTGGAATCGCGATGAAGCGATCGCGCATTTCCGCGAAATTGGCGAAGTCTACAAGGCAGAAATCATTGCCGATATTCCCGGCGATGAAGACATTACGGTTTATCGTCAGGGTGACTGGAAAGACTTGTGTCGCGGGCCACATCTTCCCTCAACCGGTAAGCTCGGCAAAGCCTTTAAGCTGACCAAGCTGGCTGGTGCCTATTGGCGTGGCGATAGCAATAACGAGATGTTGCAACGCATTTACGGCACATGTTGGGCCTCTGATAAGCAGCTGAAAGCCTATCTCACCATGGTGGAAGAAGCCGAAAAACGCGACCACCGCAAAATTGGCCGTGAGATGGATTTGTTCCACCTGCAGGAAGAAGCGCAGGGGTCGGTGTTCTGGCACAAAAAGGGCTATATCATTTGGCAAGCTCTTGAGCAGTATATTCGCCGCCGGCTTGAAGCAAATGGCTATGATGAGGTGAAGACCCCGCAGCTGTTAGACAGGCGGTTCTGGGAACAATCGGGCCATTGGGACAAATTTCGCGAAAACATGTTTGTGGTGCCGGACGAAGTACCAGCGACCGACGATGATGATGCCGTTATTTCGGGAGAGGCTGATCTGATGGCGTTGAAGCCGATGAATTGTCCGGCGCATGTGCAGATTTTTAAACAAGGCATCAAAAGCTATCGTGATCTGCCTATTCGCATGGCTGAGTTTGGGTGCTGCCACCGCAATGAGGCACATGGCGCGCTGCATGGTTTGATGCGGGTGCGTCAGATGACACAGGATGACGCGCATATTTTCTGTCGCGAGGACCAGATTATCTCCGAAGCCGTGGATTTTTGCGGGCTGGTGACGCAAGTTTACGAAGACCTCGGATTTACCGACGTATCGGTCAAGCTGGCACTGCGCCCTGACATGCGGGCGGGCGATGATGCGGTTTGGGACCGAGCGGAAAATGGCCTGCGCGATGCGCTTACGGCTGTCGGACTCGACTGGGAAGAATTGCCCGGCGAAGGCGCGTTTTACGGACCTAAAATCGAGTATCATTTGCGCGATGCGATCGGTCGGACGTGGCAATGCGGCACGTTGCAACTGGATTTCGTTTTACCCGAGCGTCTGGGCGCGAGTTATGTTGGCGAGGATGGCGAAAAGCATATGCCGGTGATGTTGCACCGCGCAGTGCTTGGCACACTGGAACGCTTTATCGGCATCATGATCGAAAGCTATGCTGGCAAGATGCCGCTATGGTTGGCGCCGCAGCAGGTGATGGTCTGCCCGATCACCACCGATGCCGATGAATATGCACATGAGGTTGTCGCCGCGCTCAGGGCGCAAGGCCTGCGCGCTGATGCCGATACGCGTAATGAGAAAATTAACTATAAAGTGCGCGAGCACTCGGTCGCCAAAGTGCCGGTTATTCTCGCTGTCGGTGGCCGCGAGGCTGAAGCCAAGACGGTGTCGATGCGCCGCCTTGGAAGCAAAGACCAGCAAGTTGTCGGCCTTGACGACGTCGTTACCGCGCTGGCTGATGAAGCCTGCCCCCCAGATTTGCGCACGCAATAAACCTTTTCGCTTATGGCGTATCAGGGAAACGACCAGCCCAGTTCCAAGCGGAAGCTGCGCTGGTTCCCCATCGATTGCGATGTTTTGTTATAGCCGCGTAACAAGCGCACGCCGAACTGCTGATCCGGCGGGTAAAAGCTGACGGTGATGTACTGGCTGTGGCTTTCATAAGGCAGGCTCTGATCTTGATAGGTTTCGCGCATCCAGCCGATCGTCAGCTGATTTCTATAGCCAATATGCATGTCATAATCCGCTTTCCAAGGACCTGATGAAAATGAGTTGAACTGTGTTAGGGCAAGATTTTGTTCCAGATGAAAATTTCCGACCCCAAGCCGATCGCCAAATAAAACCGTCAGACCACCCCCATTAGCGTGCGTGGTTTCGTGGCCGTCCCCGCCGGTATTGCGTGTGCTGGTCTCATGCCGAAAAATTTGCACAGCAGCGCTTGTGTCATGGTTGAAGCGGAGATGTGGAAAAGCCAAACGCAGAGCCGACACGGTGCCTGGTGGCAATAAACCATAGGCCACGAGTTCAAAGGGGGTCTGCAAACCTATTTCATGATAGCGCAGGCGGCGGGTATCAGCGGCCAGCTGAGTATGTTGAGACAATGCTTTGGCGACGATCAAAATGTGCGGGGAGACACTATATTCACCATAAATTTCGCGCGTCTGGCTGTTCGCCGAGGTTTGCGTCTCCAGCCCTGAAGCGGTTGCGCCGATTTGTTGAGGCACCGCGATAGCGGCTGCGCCCGACACGTGCGAGCGTTTTATGGCGATATAACCGCTATCGCCTGGTCGCGACCACGCACCGGCGTTTGCAGGCACGTAAATTTGGTATGCGAACACCGCGGCAATTATGATAAAGACGGGCATGTTCTATTTTTCTTTTTATATCTGGCGTGTTTGTAACGCCCGTGTCGGTGGACCAGACCACAGAGATCCAGCGTGATGCAAGTTAATATACAAGACAATCCTGTAATCGACTTTCTACAAAACCGGCGGTCTGTACTGGCGCGCAATATGCGTACGCCGGGGCCGGACCGCGACACGCTGGAGATAATTTTGTCGATCGGCGCGCGCGTTCCTGACCATGGCAAGTTGACCCCATGGCGGTTTGTTGTGATCGAAGGCGATGACTGCGCGAAGCTGGGTGACATTGCAGCCATGGGGCTTGCCGAAAGGGGAGAAGAACCAGACATGATCGCTGCTGCACGCGCACAGTTTTTGCGCGCGCCTTGCGTTGTTGCGGTTTTGGCATGCCCGCGCGTGCACCCGAAAATTCCCCGCAGTGAACAGATTTATTCTGCAGGTGCCGCCTGTATGTTGCTTACCGCCGCGGCTCAAGCCGCTGGATTTGCAGCCCAATGGCTTACCGGTTCTGCCGCCTATGACACCGCCATCCGCGCGCGCCTAGGGGGTGGCCCCGATGATGAGATCGCCGGTTTTATTTACATCGGCACGCGCACGGAAGAACCTGCAGAGCGCACCCGCCCACCCCTTGACGATATTGCCGTTTTCGCTTTGCCTGAAACCAGTGCTGAGTAATGCGCCAGCTACTTCGGGATATGCGCGAACTTTTGTCACTGGCTTGGCCGGTGGTAATCAGCCGTACCGGTATTTTAACCTTGTCGATTACCGACACGGTGATGGTCGGGCATTACGCGTCCGAGCATCTGGCCTATGTCGGTATAGGCATGGTGCCGAGCAATATTTTCATTCTGGTGATGATCGGTTTGTTGATGGGGACATCGGTTCTGGTTTCCAACCGGTATGGCGCGGGCAAGGTTGAGAAGACCGGCGAGATTTGGTGGCTGTCGCTGCCGTGGGGCATTTTAATTGGCCTATTGGGGTTTGTACTGTGCGCCTTTGGCGAGCCGCTCTTATTGTTATCGGGGCAAACCCCCGAGCTTGCGGAGAAGGGTGGGCGTATTTCCTTTATCGCTGGGCTAAGTTTACCTCTCGCGGCAATTCATATGACGACCGGGTTTTTTCTGGAGGGCATCCGTAATCCGCGTCCGGGCATGGTGATTATGATCCTCGCCAACATCATCAATATCGGGGCGAATTATGTGCTGGTATTTGGCCTGTTCGGGTTTCCAGAACTGGGTGCCGAAGGGTCAATCTGGGCCACATTTGTTGTGCGGTTGGCGCAGGTTTTCGCGATTTTGTCCTATGTCTGGTTTTTCCTTGATCGCGCGAAATATGGCGTCAATCGACCAGTATGGGGCTGGCGCAAGGGCACGGAATTGCGACGCATCGGTTATGCTTCCGGGGTTTCCATGGGGGTTGAGAACGCAGCCTTTAACGCATTGGCGTTGTTCGGCGGACTTCTGGGCACAATGGTGCTGGCGGCCCATGTCATCACAATCAATGTGTTTGCGCTGTTTTTCATGATGGGGCTCGGCTTTGGCGTTGCGACCTCTGTGAGTGTTGGGAATGCCTATGGCGCTGGCGATATGGCGCGTGTCAATCGCTGGGCGTGGGTCGGGCTGAGCCTACAAACCATCATTATGCTGGTGGGTGCAGTTTTGCTGTATGTCTTTGCGTCATTCGCGGCGGGGCTTTTCACCACGGACGAGGCGGTGATCAAGCTGGCTGCAACGATGATCGGCTATGTCAGCATTGCGCTTATTTTTGATACCGGCCAATCATTGCTTGCTATGTCATTGCGCGCGCGACGCGATACTTGGTTTCCCACGCTCGTGCATATTCTGAGTTATATCGTCATCATGATCCCGCTGACCTGGTATGCCAGCTTTGAACTGGGGCGGGGTGCGCTAGGCCTGATCGACGGTATTATTTTCGGTACGCTTACGCCATTCACGTTGCTGGCGCTGCGCTATGTTTATTTGAACCGGCAATCCGCGCCGGAAGCAGACATTGCCTAGGTGGATTTGATGTCACCTAGACGGTCTTGATAACCTTGGCAGCGGATAATTTTGCCCGTGCCTCTGAGTCAAAACCAAGCGTTTCCAGAATCTCATCTGTATGCTCGCCCACCTCAGGCGAGGGGCCTTTGGGGTCGGTGTTCGCGTCACCAAACCGGATAGGTGAGGCCGGTGCCGTATAACTTGTGCCATCGGCTTTGGGCATGTCGACAAACACACCGGCTTCTTTCATTTGCGGGTCTTCTAGTGCCTGCTCGAAACTTTGCACTGGTGACCAGATTACGCCTTCGGCGTCGAGGCGTTGTTGCCATTCGTCCAATGTGTGTTTGGCGAAGGCGGTGTCAAATTCGGTAACCAGCGCGGGGCCATTTTTGCGGCGATTGCGGAAGCTGTCAAAGCGCGGGTCATCTGCCAGGTGCTCTAGCCCGGTCGCGCGCATAATTTCCGGCCAGTCAGGTTCGCCTGGCCGCG
The DNA here is from genome assembly GCA_002469805.1 of Rhodobiaceae bacterium UBA7378. Classification (GTDB taxonomy): domain Bacteria; phylum Pseudomonadota; class Alphaproteobacteria; order RS24; family RS24; genus UBA7378. Next base: position 14,941 of record DKNW01000117.1, on the reverse strand, counting down.
AGTTCATAAATAGCCAATGCCCGTCAGATGTCTGGAAGAAATTGCTCGTTGGCACCACGGCTTCTTCGCGCGGGCGTGAGCGGGCAATGCGGCCATAGCGCATATAGGTGGAAAAGTCGGAGCCGACGACATATGCGCCGGCGCGCACGAGCGAGCTTTCGACCAGTGTGCCTTTGCCGGTTTTCTGGGCTCGCAAGAGTGCGGCTAAAATGCCGCTGGCCGTGCTGATGCCGGTAATGTGGTCGCCAACGGCAACGCGCAAGGGTACAGGCGATGCGCCTTTTGGGGTCATCATCCAGCCAATGCCTGATTTGGCCCAAAATGCGGCCGTGTCAAAACCTGGTTTGTCCCGCTCTGCACCTTCGAGGCCAAAGCCTGTGACGCTGGCGTAAATCATTTTCGGGTTCAGGGCGTGCAGGGTGTCAAAATCCAGACCCTGCTTTGCGAGTTGGCCGGGGCGCACATTGGTTATAAACACATCTGCATCGGCGGCTAGTTTGCGGACAATCTCAGCGCCCTCATCTGTGGATGTGTTAACGGCAATGGCCCGTTTGCCTCGATTATCGAGCGCAAAAACTGGATTATCCGGATAGTCGTCGGTCATGGCTGTGGCAAAGAAATTGCGCATCGGGCATCCGCCCAGTGGCTCAATTTTTATGACGTCAGCGCCCCAATCCGCCATAACGCCACCTGCGGCAGGTGCCGCGATATACGTCGCCATTTCGACGACTTTGATACCCTCAAGCATGACTTTCTCCTCAATATGGCGTTAATCTATACAGATGCACGATTCAAATGCAACGGACGAAGAAAGCACGCGCGCGGTGCTGATGGGCATGCGCGAAGAATTGCAAGATATGATTGAAAATGCAGTCGGAAATACTGCGCCAGTAACGCTTGACCAGACGCAACAGGGGCGGCTGTCACGCATGGACGCGATGCAGCAGCAGGCCATGGCAGATGAAACCCAACGTCGGCGCAATTTGCGGCTTCGCCAGATTGATGCGGCCCTTATCCGTCTCGATGCTGGCGAATACGGCTATTGCATAAGTTGCGGGGACCCGATTAATGCGGACCGTCTCGCGCTGGACCCGGCTGTTGCCCTATGTTTGCAGCATGCGCGGTAAAACGGCATAGGCTTTTGCGTACAATAGGCATTGCCGCGAACGCCGGTTGGCGATAGACACACCGCTACATGGGTTATTTCTCTTTCATTCGCGCCGAGTACCGCTTTTTGTTATTCGGCTTTTTTATGATGGGTCTGTCTAATTTTGGACAGACTTTTTTCATTGCGCTGTATAGCGCCCATTTCCGCGAAGCTTTCGACCTGACCAATACACAATTTGGCGGCATATATTCTGCCGTCACGCTGGCGAGCGCTATTTGCCTGTTATATTCGGGTAAGCTTATTGACCGCTGGCGCTTGCCGCGTTTTGCCGGTGCGACATTGGTTGGGCTGGCGGTGGCGTGTTTCATTACTGGCATGGCGCATCAGTTGTGGATGCTGGTGCTGGGGTTGTTCATGTTACGCCAGTTCGGGCAAGGGCTTAGTTCGCATACGGGCATGACAGCCACCAGCCGCGCCTATCAGCAAAACCGTGGGCGGGCGACTGCCTTGGTGCAATTGGGTTATGCCGGATTTGAAGGTTTTTTCCCAGTGATGGCGATCGCACTTATGGCCATATTCGGCTGGCAGCAAAGCTGGCTGATATTTTGCGCGGTTTTGGTGCTTGTTGCGCTGCCTATACAAATTTTTCTGTCGCGTTTTGAGCCGCGCCGTCACGAAGTGGCGACAGATATGGCGGCCGGCGATGTCGACCGTGCGCATGTGTTGCGCGACATGCGTTTTTATCTGGTATTGCCGCTTTATATTGCGCCGCCATTTTTGCTGACCGGTATGTTTTTTCACCAAATTGTTCTGGCCGAGGAGCGCGGCTGGTCGCTGGCACTTCTGGCTGGTGCTTTTAGTTTATATGCGGGAATGAAAATCGCCGCCTCACTCGTCTCCGGCATTGTCGTTGATAGGGTAACGGCGTTGCGCGCACTGCCGTTTTCGTCGATCCCATTAGCACTTGCCTTTGCCAGCCTGTTGTTACCGCCCGACACATTCGGCATATACGCGCCTTTTGTGTATCTCGGCTTATGTGGGCTTAATCTGGGCATGATCGGTCCGGTTAGCGGTGGTTTATGGCCCGAACTTTTCGGCACACGGCATTTGGGCGCTATTCGGTCGCTGACATCACCTATTGCGATTTTCGGTACCGCTGCTGCACCGGTTTTGTTTGGCGTCTTTATCGATGCGGGGCTGGATTTCCAGACCATCAGCTTTGGGTGTGTGTGTTTTATTACTGTCGCTGCGCTGCTTGCCTTTGTTGCCGGGCGCGATAAACTCTCGGGCGTAATCGAAGGAGACCCCCATGGCTGATACCGAAGCACCGCTTGTTCCCGCGGCAACTGTTCTTATTGTTCGCGACACCGATGCAGGTTTAGAGGTGTTCATGGTAGTGCGCCACCATCAGATAGATTTTGCTTCTGGTGCGCTGGTTTTTCCTGGCGGGAAAATTGATGCGCCAGATTTTGACGACGCGCTGCGCGCGCATTGTGGCGGTGCTGATGAGCTGGACGCGAATGAGTTGGCGTTCCGCGTCGGGTCAATTCGTGAGGCTTATGAAGAATGTGGTATTTTGCTGGCACGCGAGAAAGGCGCGGATAATTTTGTGTCTGCCGACCGGTTGCAAGCGCTGGTCGGATGGCGTGACCGGTTCAATAATCGCGATGCCACCATGCTTGAATTTGCCCAGGCAGAAAATTTGGAATTCGCTGTCGATGCGCTAAGACATTTCGCGCATTGGGTGACCCCCGATATGATGAAGAAGCGTTTCGACACGCATTTTTATCTGGTGCGCGCACCGGCAGATCATATCGGCCTGCATGATGGCAGCGAAAGCGTGGATAGCGTTTGGATCCGGCCATCGCAAGCGCTTGCCGATGCGGAAGCGGGAACCCGCACAATTATTTTTCCAACCCGTATGAACATCGAAATGCTTGCTGAACGCGCCAATGTTGATGATGCGATAGCAAATTGCGGCGGTGTTGTTACTGTAAAACCATTTATTGAGCAGGATGGCGAAAAGCGGTTTTTGCGTATACAAGCCGATGCCGGTTATGGCGATCCGCGCGAAGACATTACCAACGGCATGTAACCAAGCTAAATGTGCCTGTGCTGGAAACTCACGGCGTAAACTGCTCGGTTAAAATCCGCTCATCAAGGCTGTGATCGGCATCAAACAACATGAGCAGCTGGCGGCTTTTATCCTGCTTGATTTGAACCTCGGCAATATTTCTAAACTCGGCATGGTCGGCCACCGCACTGATGGGGCGCTTGGTGGCTTCCAGCGCCTCAATGCGTACATCAGCGCGTTCGGGCAGCAAAGCACCACGCCAGCGCCGTGGCCGGAAAGCTGAAATAGGGGTCAGGGCTAGCAATGATGCCTCGATTGGTAATATTGGCCCATGCGCGGACAAATTATAGGCCGTGCTGCCTGCTGGCGTTGAAACCAGCACGCCATCGCAAATCAGTTCCTTCATGCGCACATTGTCATCGACGGAAATTTTGAGTTTGGCGGCCTGCGCTGTCTCGCGCAGAAGTGATACTTCATTGATTGCAAGCGCGGAATGTTCGGTGCCATCGTTCGCAGTGGCTTGCATGTGTAGCGGATGCAGTACTGAAAGTTTGGCACCGGCAATGCGCTCATGCAAACCATCTTCTTCAAACCGGTTCATCAAAAACCCGATTGAGCCGTAGTTCATGCCGAAAATCGGTGTGCCCGTGTCCAGACATTTGTGTAGCGTTTGCAACATTAGCCCGTCACCGCCCAGCGCGACAATAATATCGGCATCGGCAACCGGCACGCCGTTATAGCGCGCGTGCAATTTGGCACAGGCGGTCTCCGCGTCGTCGCGCCCATTTGCAACAAATGCCAGTTTTTTCTCTCGTGCGCCCGTGGTCATAAGTCTATGCCTTCGCCTCTCATGGCTGTTCGCAGTACGTTTGGCTTGCCCTTTTTATGCCTTGTAGCATGGAATAGGTGTAAAAACAGCCTACACGCATGCTGCCCGCATGGGTATTATCGCATGCCAATGAAACCGTAAAGGGAGGAGCGTATGGCAGGGGAACTCGTATTAAGTATTGATCAGGGTACGACATCCAGTCGTGCGTTGGCGTTTTGCCGTGATGGCAAAATTCACGCTGTTGCCCAGCAAGAATTCACACAGATTTTCCCCGCTGATGGCTGGGTCGAGCATGACGCTACCGAGATCTGGCAAACGACGCTGGATGTATGCCGCCGCGTTATCGAAACGGCAGGCATGGAAAATTTCAAAGGCATCGGGATTACCAATCAGCGCGAAACCGTGATTATTTGGGACCGGAAAACCGGTGCTCCGATTGCTAACGCTATTGTTTGGCAGGACCGGCGCACCGCTGATCACTGCGCCGCGCTCGCTGCGGCCGGGCATGAAGACGTGATCCGCGAGAAAACTGGTCTGCTTCTAGACCCTTATTTCTCAGCCAGTAAAATCGCTTGGTTGCTAGATAATGTGCCAGATGCGCGAGCTCGCGCCGAGGCTGGTGAGCTGGCATTTGGCACAGTCGATAGCTGGCTTGTCTGGCAGCTGACGGCGGGCGAGATGCATCTAACCGATGCCACAAATGCGGCGCGCACGAGCCTGTTTAACATCCATACCCATGATTGGGACGATGATTTGCTGTCGCTGTTTAATGTGCCGCGCAATTTATTGCCAGAGGTACGCGATAATGTGTCGGATTTCGGTGCGACGGCGGGGGATATTCTACCCGTTTCTCTGCCAATCTGCGGAATGGCGGGCGACCAGCAGGCGGCAGTGCTGGGGCAGGCCTGTTTCCGTCCAGGCATGATAAAATCAACCTATGGCACGGGCTGTTTCGTGCTGGCAAATACCGGCGACCAGGCGGTGATCTCAAAAAATCGGCTTCTGACAACGATTGCCTACCGAATAGATGGACAAACAGTTTTCGGGCTGGAGGGCAGTATATTTATGGCTGGCGCGATTGTTCAATGGCTACGAGATGCGCTGTGCATCATAGATGATGCGGCCGAGACAGCGGCCCTTGCCGCCCAAGCCGCGCCTGACAGCAATGTGGTGCTGGTGCCGGCTTTTACCGGTCTGGGTGCACCGCACTGGAAACCTGATGCTCGCGCCGCGCTGTTCAACATGACCCGCGATACGGGACGGGCCGAAATTGTGCGCGCCGCGCTGGAAGCCGTGTCATTGCAGACCAGCGACCTGATGCGGGCGATCAACGACGATATGGCCCAAGTCGGCATGTCGGTGCCGCCGCGCTTGCGGGTTGACGGAGGCATGGTTGCGAATGACTGGTTCGTTCAGAATCTGTCTGACTTATGCACCTGCCCGATTGACCGACCGGAAGTTACTGAAACCACAGCGGCTGGGGCGGCGATGCTGGCTATGATGAAGCTTGGCTGGTTCGATACGCTGGACGCGTTCGCTGAAAGCTGGGTGCGGGATGCTGCATTTGAACCGGCAATGTCGGATAATATGCGCGACAAAAAACAACGTGCTTGGCGCCACGCGCTTGGGCCGATACTTGACGCATAGCTTTGCTGTCGGGGCGGCAAGAATTGGCGAGGGAATTGACAAAACCCAAGTTTCGCCTCAGGGTATAACTATAGTTTAAGGGAGGGAAACCGATGTCTGCAGCAGAAGAAATTACGTCCGTCAGGGACATGGTCAGTGAGGAAGAATGGCAGTTGCGTGTCGATTTGGCAGCAACTTATCGTCTGGTCGCCATGCATGGCTGGGACGACATGATCTTCACCCATATTTCCGTGCGCATTCCGGGGCCAGAACATCATTTTCTGATCAATCCATATGGCATGTTGTTCGAAGAAATTACGGCGTCGAGCCTCGTCAAGATCGATCTTGAAGGCAACATTGTCATGGACAGCCCGTATTTTGTAAATCCGGCAGGCTTTACCATTCACAGCGCTATTCACAGCGCCCGCGATGATGCCCAATGCGTGCTGCATTTGCACACAGATGACGGCGTTGCGGTTTCTGCCCAGAAGGAAGGTTTGCAGGCAATCACTCAACAATCCATGTTGCTTACCTCGCAGCTTGCCTATCACGATTACGAAGGTGTGGCGCTTGATCTCGACGAGCGTGAGCGACTGATCAATGATATTGGCGACAAAAAACTTATGCTGCTGCGTAATCACGGCACGTTGGCTGTTGGTGAAAATTGTGCCCTTGCATTCATTGCGATCTATTTCCTTGAGCGTGCGTGCACCGCCCAAATTCGTGCGATGACCGGTGAATTAAATCGGCCGAGCCAGGCGGCGCTTGATACAACTGCCGAGCAATCTCGAACTTTGTTCGGGCCGGGGGTTGATGCGCTGGCATGGCCTGCATTATTGCGCAAACTTGACCGGCAAGACCCCTCATACCGTGATTAGGAAGTAAACTTATGCGTTTTTTGGCAATCGGCCTTTCCATGTTTGTCGCCGTGGCTGTTTCGATATCTACTTCGGTATCTGTCGTAGCCCATGATGAGACATCCAACCACTCTCACGATAGCGTGGCCCCGCCCGAAAATGCATCGATTGTTGATAAGCGCATTCACCGTTTCAAACAAAGCGGCGGGGCGATCCAGTCAATTTTCAAAGAGCATTTAGGTGCTGATGACTTTGGCGCAATTGCCGATGCTGCCAAGCTTATTGGCGACTGGGCAGAAGAAATGCCTGCGCATTTTCCGGCAGGCAGTGAGAGCGCCGGTGCACGTGCGGAAATCTGGGCAGATTTCGACGACTTCAAAGCGAAGGCAGCTGACAATGCGATGGCGGCTCGCGCGCTTCAAAAGCTCGCCATGGCAGGCACGGATAAAGGGGCTATCGCTGCTGCTGCCAAGAAAATGGGCGGCACATGCAAAGCTTGTCACCAGAGTTACCGCAACAAAAAGTAACGCTGTTTTATGCCTTAATAATTGGGTGTAAGAGCAGCGAGCGAAATCGCTGCGGTGAGGCACACGACCAACGCACATAATCCGATCCGGGTGCGGCGCGTGGTCGGCGGTGTATCAGCACCTTCGCCGCCATGTATCATGCGTTGTACAAGACGCTCTTTCAGAACAAAGTGATGTACAGCTAATGCCAGAATGTGCAGGCCGACGAGCGGCAAGATCAAGTCCTGCAATATGACATGCCAACGACCCGCGGGCGTGGCCCAATCTGGCGCGAGAGGTGTTAGCGGGCCTTCATAGAGAATATCGTCGCCCGTCCACAAGCCAGTGATAGCGAGGCTACCCATTAACCCTAGCAAGGCCAGCACGGATAATGCGCCCAACGGGTTGTGGCCGAGGGTCGGTGCATTGCGTCGGTGCAGCAAACTCTTGAGATAATTCCAGATACGCCGTGGACCGGCGAGAAAAGTGGAAAACCGCGCGGTTTTATGCCCGACTAATCCCCAGATTATTCTGAATACAAAAAGCCCCAATGCGGCGAGACCGAATATTTCATGCCAGAACAAATCGCCCTGCCGACCGGTGATAAATGCCCCCGCGATTGCCGCGACAAACAACCAATGAAAAACGCGCGTTGGTAAGTCCCACACCATTAGCTGATACCCTCGTGAAAATGGGCAGACAAATCGTCAGCGGCCGGCATATCCGACGTTCCGATAACGACCATATGGCCGCTCGGTCGCCCACCATATGGGTCAAACGAAATGCGATGCCCGGCATAGTGGATGACATAGGCGCCCTCATTGTCGCAAAATATGCCTTTGGCACGCAGCAGGTGGGGGGCAAGGGCGCGTAGTTTTTTGGCAAGCATTTGGCGGCAGGATGTTGGCGATATATGGCCAGCCCATTGCTGAAACGCATGTTCAGGCGCCGCTTGCGGTGAAAGTTTTGCCGAATTTTTGCCCTCCGTCTGTCTATTGACCCCCAGAATTATGTCGGCGTCGACCGCGCTGTTGACGGCCTTGATGCGAGGCGTTGCGGGCTTTTGCTCGCCCAGCGTGGTGACCAGCGCATGTATGCTCGCTTGCGATGCGATGTCGGTTTTGGTCATGATAAACAGATCGGCGGCATTGACTTGGCGGGCATAAATATCGCCGATTTGCGGGTTGTCTGCGTGGGTGGCATGAGCGACTGCATCTATCATGGTTACGATACCGTCCAGCCGCAATTCCTTATCAACCTGCGCGTAAAGGGCAATTCGTTCCGGGTCTGCGACGCCGCTGGCTTCGATGATAATATGGTCTGGTTGTGGCGTGCGGTTCAATGACTGGGCCAATGCGGTGCCGAGATCATCACTGATCGAACAGCATACGCAGCCATTTGCGAGCGAGATTTCGTTGCCATGCGCTGCGGCGATAAGTTCACTGTCGATATTGAGTGCACCGAAATCATTTACCAATGCCGTGATATGACGCCCGCCGGCATGATGCAGAAGGTGGTTAAGCAAGCTGGTTTTCCCTGCGCCCAAAAAGCCAGAAATAATTGTCAAAGGGGTCGGTTGCGGTGACATGGTTAGTGGTGATCTTTCAGGTTTCTGGTGTCAATTCTTTGGTATCAGCCGGATGATGCATTGAGGTGAACAATGCCGCCGACCACCGTGCCGCTTACGCCGATGTCTTTAAGTTTCATCGCATCGACATCAAAAGGGTCGGTGTCCAACACGGCAAAATCCGCGCGCTTGCCCACTTCGATGCTACCGATCTCGTGATCCATTTTCAGCGAGTAGGCCGCACCGAGCGTTATGGCATGCAGCGCCTGTGCGACCGTGAGGCAATGCGCGTCAGTTCCGAGCCGTGCGCCGGTTGATGATAGGCGATTAACAGCGCACCAAGCCGTAAACAAGGGTGCCAGCGCTGTGACAGGCGCGTCCGAGTGAATGGCAACCGGCACACCTTCCGCCAGTGCGCCGCCAGCATCGTCAAGCCGCGCCGCGCGATCTGGTCCCATAGTGGTAGTGATGTGCGCATCGCCCCAATAATAAAGATGGTTAGAAAACAAATTCACGCCTACGCCAAGTGCGCGCATCCGCTTGAATTGCGCGCGATCGGCCATCTGGCAATGCTGCAACGTATGGCGGTGGTCAGCCCATGGGTGCTTGCGCAAGGCGGCGTCAATGGCATCAAGCGCAACATCCGTGCATGCATCACCGTTTGTATGGATATGAATTTGAATACCAGCCGCATTATAGGCGTCGATCAGCGCAGCGAGGCGCTCTGGTTCAATGTACCACAGGCCATTTTCGGCGCCATTGTGATAGCCCGGCCACTTAAGGCGTGCGCTGAAACCTTGTATCGAGCCATCGGCCACGAACTTGACCAGTGAAAAGCGCAACTTGTCCGATTGACGATCGGCCAGGGCGTGAATACGGCTAATGCCAATATCGGCTTTTGGCCCGCCACCCTGAAAGGCGACGACCAGACGGCAAGGAAAATCATCGCGTTTGGTAATTTCGGTCAGTGTGTCGACAGCATTATCGGGTAAGGGGTTGGCGAGGTCGGTTGCGGTCGTCACACCTACTTGCCGGGCAACGTGGGCAAAATTATATAAAGTTTGCGGCTCGCCAGCCGCTGCCATCAGGTTAAGGCCGGTTACCCGCATCGCCATATACATGCCAAGCTGCCCGAGAAATTCGCCAGTCGGCTGGCCGGTTTCATCACGGCGAATGGCTTCATTATTATCGCCCGGGCTGACACCGGCTTTGTCGATAACGAACGAGTTCGTGTTCAAAATATGCAAGCTGGCATGCAGCACAATAATTGGGCATTCGGTCGAAATAGAATCTAGGTCAGCAATGTTCATTCGGCGACCTTCAAAGAAAATCGGGTCGAAACCCCATGCAATCAGGGGCGCGGACTTGTCCTCTTGCGCCACGTGCAGGCTTTTCAGTCGGTCCGTCACTTCCTCGATCGATTTCAAGCCCGGCCATATCGTCCCATCAGGGCCTTCGCGGTCATAATAGCCGACATAGGCATAATTCCAGAACAGGCCTTCCATCATATGGCTGTGGCCTTCGACAAAGCCGGGCAAGATCACTTTGTCCGAAAATGCGTCATTCAGTTTGGCATCGGGCCAGTTTGCGTGCCAAACGGCGATATCGTCTGCTGTACCGACGCTTAACACCCGCCCCTCGGAAACGACCACATGAGTCGCGCGAGGTTGGCCCTCATTCATCGTGATGATCGACCTTGCTGCAAAAATTTCCGGCATGACGGACGCACTCCTTTGCACAATTTCCTCACATCGTAACAATAAAAGGAAGTAGCAATTTTCCAAATATTGCAGTTTTTTCAGAAATTTAGTATTACTCAGGGCTTGTCTGAGGGGACAAGTTGTTGTGTAGGGAAGTGTTGTACCAGTGCTTTATAACCGTCGACTTGCGCGTCGATAAAGAAAATACTGCGATGCTGGGCCGAGGTCGCGGCAGGCGGCGTATCGGGGGTGTCGGAAGTGCTTGCAGCATTGCTCGTGGCATTGAGCGAGGT
>DKNW01000117.1:0-4051 GCA_002469805.1 Rhodobiaceae bacterium UBA7378 | reverse complement strand
TTGAGCGAGGTATTGATTTCCGTGGCGGTATTGTCATGCTGATAAACTTGCGCCACGGCTTCGCGATACACAATCGCCGTAGTTGCATCTGCAATAGCGGCACCGTCAAACAAAAGCCGTGGTTCGAGCGCGTAAGCCAAAGGCTGCCGCACCGCAGATTTCTTAGTCTCTTGGTCCCTCAACATCTAACTACCCAACAACAAACGCCTAGTTGCGGCTTGCGCGTGTCACCGAACACCGCACAATTGACCCTAATCTAATGAAAGTTTGTCCAAAAAGCCTTAAAAATAGCTTAACCTAGGCCTTGAGGTCATGACGCTGTTGCGTTTCGGCATCTTTTTTTGAATTGCAGGAGAATACACATGAAACTTTTAGGAGCCCCGCTTTCGCCATTCGTACGCAAGGTCGCGATCATTGCCCAAGAAAAAGGTATTGAATATGATCACGACAAGCGCATTTCACCGATGTCGATGCCGGATGATTATACCGAAATCCACCCATTGCGCCGCATACCCGCGCTACTTCCTGACCCTGATAATCCGGCTTTTGCCATCAATGACAGCTCCGCTATTTGCGGATATCTGGAAAAACTTGTGCCCTCGCCAGCATTTTACCCAGATGATCCAGTGTCTTACGGGCGGGCGTTATGGCTTGAAGAACTGGCGGATACGGGACTTGGCGAGCAGGTTGGTATGGGCGTTTTCCGTCCCGTTATGTTCAATATCAGTGCCGGAAAGCCGGCCGATTATGAAAAGGCGGATGCCGGTTTTGAACGGCTTGCCGGGGGTCTGCTGGCTTATTTGGAAAAGCAGCTAGACGGGCAGGAATGGTTCGTTGGCGATGCTTTCTCTATTGCGGACCTGGCGATTGCTAGTCAACTGATTAATCTGGCGCATGTGGGGTATGATATTCCCGCTGATGCCATGCCGCAGCTTGCAGCTTGGAAAAAACGCGCCTGTGCGCGGGCGTCTCTTGCAGCAACACTCGAAGAAGATAATGCTTTCTTCGCAAAAGTCGGCTTAAATTTCCCTGCAAAAACCGGCTAAAATAAATAACGAGCGCAAGCTCAAAAAAAAGGCATTTGCGGGAGGTCGTTCGAATTGCGCTATTCCTCAGTCATGCGGGCTTCTGCAGTCCAACACCGTGAGATCAGTTACAATCTTTTGACACCCAAGCCGGATGCGAACGGAGCAGATGGGCTTTTACCGCGGCGGGTGAGGGTCAGGTTTTCGCGAGCTGTAATGCTAATTGCGCCATATTCGGGTGTTCGGTTTTTTGCACAATTGCGTGCGGTACTTCCGCTCGCGGCTTATCTCATTGCGTTCCAGCTGCTAATTCTTCGCCAGCCGCTTGACGCAGCCCTAACTCTGAGTGCGGGCCTTTTTGCTGTGGTTTTTGGTTTGGCTTTGTTTATGGAAGGGCTGAATGTCGGCCTCATGCCGTTTGGCACATTAATCGGTGACCGCTTACCGCGGCGGGCTTCTATGCCGGTGATGTTGAGCATTATTGCCGTTTTGGGGGTCGGGGTTACATTTGCTGAACCAGCCATTGGCGCGCTGCAGGCTTTCGGCGTGTCGGTTGATGTGACGCGGGCACCGTATCTTTACGAGTTGTTGAACAATTGGACGCTACCGCTGGTGTTGCTTGTCGGGTTGGGAGTAGGGCTCGCAGCTATGCTGGGTACGGTGCGGTTTGTGTATGGCTGGTCGCTCAAGCCGGTAATTTTTCTCACCGTTTTGCCGACCATATGTGTGACGCTGATTGTTTATGCCAACCCTGACCTGCGGGCAATTATTGGCCTCGCATGGGATTGCGGTGCGGTTACTACCGGCCCGGTCACCGTGCCACTGGTTCTTTCTATTGGTATTGGTATTGCCAATTCTGCTGGTAAACCCGGCTCGTCGCTATCCGGTTTCGGGGTGGTGACGCTGGCTTCTTTATTGCCCATTTTGGCGGTGCTGGGACTCGCGCTCTTTGTTGCTGAGATAAGAAGTCCGGATGAGATTATTGCCGCTGCAAAGGCGATGCCTGCAGCATCCACTGCTGCACAGGCAAGGGGCTTTTGGTCAACTTCGCCCGTGCAGGAGGTTGTGCTGGGCGTGAGGGCTATATTACCGCTGGTGGTGTTCCTGCTATTCGTGTTGTTTGTGCTCCTGCGCGACCGTCTTGCAAATCGCGTTTTCACAACCTATGGACTGGTGCTGGCGGTTATCGGCATGTGCATTTTCAACATAGGTCTGACGTTCGGTCTAGGCGCGATTGGCGGCCAGACAGGTGCAGCCCTGCCTGCCGCCTTTATGCAAATCGACACGAACGCTGCCTCGCCCCTATATGATATGCGGCTCGGACTTGTGCTGGTTATTTCGTTTGCTTGGGTTTTGGGCTTGGGCGCAACGCTTGCGGAGCCGGCGTTAAACGCGCTGGGTCTTACCGTCCAGAATTTAACCAACGGCGCGTTTCGGAAATCCATGCTGATGTATTCGGTAGCCTTGGGTGTGGCATCGGGTATCGCGCTCGGCATCGCAAAAATTCTCTTCGGCCTAAATCTTATTTATTTGCTGGTGCCGCTTTATACGCTGGCGCTTGTCCTGACGTTCTTTTCCACGGAGGAATTTGTGTGTGTCGCCTGGGACAGTGCAGGTGTAACAACCGGGCCGGTCACCGTACCACTGGTGCTGGCCATGGGGCTGGGGCTCGGAAAGGCCGTGTCAGCGGTCGAGGGTTTTGGCATATTATCGATGGCAAGCATCGGGCCAATAATTGCGGTTTTGGGCATGGGGCTATTTTTCCGCTTTCGGCAGGGATCAGATAGCGAGGCAGAAGTTGAAGCAAGTCTGGAAGGGGCGCATTAAATGGCAAAACGGCGGATTACCTATTTAACCGACGCGCTAATCATCACTTGCATTGTGCAATCGGCGCGCGCAGACGCAGTGGTTGAGGCGGCCCAAAATGTCGGTGCACAGGGGGCGACAGTCACTTATGCGCGCGGTACAGGTCTGCGCGAACGCATGGGGCTTCTGGGCGTCACGATCGATGAACAAAAAGAAATGATCCGTATCATCGTTTCCGAGGAACAAGCCGATCGTGTCTTTGAGGCGATGTTTCTGGCTGGTCAGCTGGATAGACCGGGTATGGGTATTATGTTTATGAACGACCTGACGCGCGTGGCGACTTTTATTCCCGACGATGTGTTGGATGCGGCGCAACGATCCGAGCGCGAAGGGGGCGACACGCTATGATTTGCGAAATAGGTGCGTTTTTACACAAAGGGGAGGGCACAAAAATCGTCGCGCATTTTAAAGAGGACCCGCGCGTGCTCGGCGCTTATGTCGAAGCAGGACGTACAAGTGACCTGTTTCGTTTTCGTGAATTCGGGTCGGCATCTGAAAACGATATTGTCATGCTCATTGCTAATCAGATCGATACAGATAGCTTGTTTGACGAAGTATGTGATTTGGCGGGGATTGACGCGCCGCAACGTGGCCTTGTGTTTTTAATGCCCTTGCATACCCGCATTGGCGTTTAGGCCACCGCGTTTTTGCGACCCATCATATAATCAATCAAAAGCATGTGCGGCACGGTCAGCGCGGCCAGCAAAATGAAAACTGTACGCGTTAGTGCGTCGTCGAAAATCAGCTCAGGCTGAACACGCATACCCAAACCGGCAACGGCAATCGCAAGGCCGGAAAACACCCCAACCGTAAGCCAGTCGCGGCGCGATTGAACGATGCCCGTACCGCGCAATCGGCGCATATGGCGCACGCCATGGATAAAACAGAAATAAATGGCAAACCCCCAAAGCGGCGGTAGCAAAGCGCATAGGCACCATAAAGCTCCAATTTCTAACATGGCCCGCCCGCTGATGCTGCCTTTACCGAAAGCGAAGACAAGCATGGCGAGCCACATCACGCTCAAACCGCGCAGCCAGTTGACCACCTCCTCTTGACTGCCCAGAAGCACGAAGATATAGCCAACTGTCTGCGGATGAAAATTAATGATGGCGAACACAACGCCGCCGCCATGCGCCAGCGTTGCCGACAGGTGGGGATGG
>DKNW01000063.1 GCA_002469805.1 Rhodobiaceae bacterium UBA7378 | reverse complement strand
AATTCCAGAAAAAGAAATTCCAGAGAAAATGCGCGCCATTGCCATTGGCGCTGACCGGACACCAGCCTCGTTGGTGCTTGAAACACAAAACACACCCCAGCCGGGTTCACACGAAATTCTTGTCAAAATCAGCACCGCCGGGGTGAACCGAGGCGATTGCTATCAACGCATGGGCTTTTACCCACCGCCACCCGGTGCGTCGGAAATTATGGGGTTGGAATTTGCCGGCACAGTAGTCGCATGCGGCGCGGCGGTGACGCGCTGGCAGCCAGGTGCGCGGGTAGCAGCGCTGGTCGCTGGCGGGGGATATGCCGAATACGGGCTAGTGCATGAAGACCATGCGCTTGAAATCCCCGAGAGTATGAGCTTTACGGACGCCGCCGCCCTGCCCGAAGCTGTTTTTACTGTTTGGGCAAATGTCTTCGAACTTGGCGGCCTGAAACCAGATCAGACCTTTTTGGTGCATGGCGGGTCGAGCGGTATCGGCACAACTGCCATTCAGATGGCCAAGCATTTTGGGGCGCTAGTGGCGGCAACGGCGGGATCGCCGGAAAAATGCGCCGTGTGCGCAGACCTCGGTGCTGATCTTACCATTAACTACAAAACCACTGATTTTGTAAAAGAAATCAGCTCGTTAACTGGTGGCAATGGTGCTGAACTAATTTTGGATATGGTGGGTGGTAGCTATTTCCAGCGCAATATCGAGGCTGCGGCGCGCGGTGGGCGCATCGTCAATATCGCGCATCTGGAAGGCGCAAAGGCCGAGATCGACATGTTACCGGTGATGCTAAAAAATCTGACATTGACCGGATCAACACTGCGCGCGCGCCCAATTGAGGAGAAAACGCGACTTACCGGCGTGGTGAGCGAAAAAATCTGGCCGTTGGTCGGCGGCACGATTAAACCGGTTGTGGACAGTGTTTTTCCGCTGGTCGAGGCCGGCGCAGCTCACACGCTTATGGAAACAAGCCAGCATATTGGCAAAATCATTCTGGACTGCGATATCTAAAAAACCTTTGCAGCAACCCTGAGATCGTTATATATACACGTCATACCCAGACATGGCGTTTTACGGATGCATAAAACCTTGCAGGTGAAGCGCTTGCGGTAAACGGAGATACCCATGACCACGCCACTTATGCCCAAAGCAACAGCCGTTTGGCTTATCGACAACACGGCCTTAACATTCGACCAGATCGCACTTTTTTGCGGCCTGCATCCGCTTGAGGTTAAAGGCATCGCCAATGGGGATGTCGCCCAAGGCATTAAGGGCATGGACCCGATCAGCAATGGCCAGCTGACGCGTAGCGAAATTGAGCGCTGTCAGGAAGACCCAACCGCGCAATTGCAAATCGCCGAAAGCAAACGTGAAATTCCAACCGGAAAACCGCGCAAAACAAAGAAATATACACCTTTGTCGAAGCGCCAAGAACGCCCTGACGCCATCGCCTGGCTGGTGCGCAATCACGCTGAATTGCGCGATTCCGAAATTTCTAAGCTTGTCGGCACCACCAAACCGACCATCCAAAGCATTCGCGACCGTACGCACTGGAATATCAGCAACATCACGCCCGTTGACCCGGTCACGCTGGGCCTGTGCACACAAATCGAGCTTGATGAAATTGTCGCTAAGGCCGCCATACGCGAGGAGCGCCGCCGCGCCAAACTCGCCAAAGAACAGGGCGATACTGGAAATGTATTAAAAGATGCCACCGAGACCACCGCAATCGGCGCCGATACGCCTAGCCAGCCATCAGGGCTGGAAGCGCCGGCAAGTGGTTTTGTGAATTTTTCGGATACAGGCAAGCAGCCCTCTGCCGACCAAGACAAAGAACAGTCGGAAACCCGCAATCTCGACGATTTGCGCCCTGAAGACGTTTTCGGCAATTAGCCTGTTTCGCGTAATTGCTCCATTTGCTGCTTAATCGCCAGCTTACGGAGCTTTAATTTCTTTATGTCGCTATCGTCAGTTGATTTATGAGCGCGCGCGTCTGCGAGTTCTTCTTCGAGGCGCTGGTGCATACGGTATAGGCTTGCTAGGC
This sequence comes from Rhodobiaceae bacterium UBA7378, assembly GCA_002469805.1. Taxonomy (GTDB): domain Bacteria; phylum Pseudomonadota; class Alphaproteobacteria; order RS24; family RS24; genus UBA7378. The sequence continues at coordinate 5,717 of DKNW01000063.1, read as the reverse complement.
GTGCATCGGTCGTCATTAAATCTCTCCAGAAAACATCTCTCCAGAAATTTTATGCTCTCAAAACAGCAGCGACATGTCCATAAAATTTTCAAATCTTCTTGAAACAAGCCGGGAAATCGGGTTAACTCCGCTCTTTCTTGACCTGGGGGAAAGGGTATAGCCATGACCGAACAGGTAGATGTTGGGGTTATCATGGGAAGCCAATCAGACTGGCCAACCATGAAACACGCCGCCGAAACTCTTGAGCAGCTAGAAATCTCCCATGCATGCCGGATTGTTTCCGCGCATCGCACGCCAGACCGTCTGGTTGACTACGCCAAGTCAGCGCGCACCCGAGGGCTGAGAGTTATTATCGCTGGTGCCGGTGGCGCGGCGCATTTGCCGGGCATGGTCGCTGCAATGACAACTGTTCCGGTGTTCGGCGTTCCCGTGCAATCAAAAGCCCTGAGCGGTCAAGATTCGCTGCTGTCGATCGTACAAATGCCCGCCGGTGTACCGGTTGGCACGCTGGCGATCGGTGAGGCAGGTGCCACTAATGCGGCCCTACTTGCGGCGGCGGTTTTGGCTGGCTTCGACCCCGCGCTTGAGGCCCGCCTGACAGCATGGCGTGCAGCGCGCACCGCGGCTGTTGAAGAGGTGCCGCGTGATAGCTGAGCCGTGCAAACCGGGGACGACAATCGGCATTATTGGCGGGGGTCAACTTGGCAGAATGATGTGTTTGGCAGCCGCCGAACTGGGCTTTCGCACTATTGTTCTCGCGCCGGATGAAGACGCACCCGCGGCACAAGTTTGCAACCAGTATATGCGTGCCACCTATGAAGATATAGACGCGCTAAATACCTTGGCAGGTGCCGCCGATATTATTACTTACGAATTTGAAAACATTTCCGCCGCAGCGTTGGAAAGCATTTCGAGCCAGCTTTTTCCACCGCTCAATGCCTTGCGTGTATCGCAGGACCGGCTGCACGAAAAAACCTTTATGCGCGAAAACGGCCTACCGGTTACTGATTTCATTGAGTTGACGGACCGCGACGCGCTTGCGCAAGGGCTGGCAGCATTTGGCGGTAGCGGCATCGTAAAAACTCGTCAGTTTGGGTATGACGGCAAAGGCCAATGGCGTATTAACGCCGAGACAGATTGGGTCGCGGATAGCGCAGATATGCTGGCGCAACCAGCTATTTTAGAACGGATCATCCCGTTTACCCGCGAGCTGTCAATTATCATTGCGCGCGGCCATGACGGGCAAAGTGTGTGTTACCAACCCATTGAAAACCAGCATGAAAACCATATATTGCGGCGTTCCATTTTGCCCGCAACCATCGATCCAGAGCGTAGCAATGCGGCGAAACACATTGGCGAGACGCTGGTAAACCACCTCGATTATGTTGGCGTGTTGGCAGTTGAATTATTTGATACTGCCGATGGTCTCATCATTAACGAAATTGCACCACGTGTGCATAATTCAGGGCATGTAACAGCCGATGCTTGCGCAGTGGGCCAGTTTGAACAGCATATTCGTGCCATTTGTGGCTGGCCGCTTGGCGACCCGCAAGCCCATAGTCAGGGGGAAATGACCAATATTCTCGGCCACGAAATTGATAATTGGGCCGGTTTCGCCGCCGACGCAAATACGCGACTGCATCTCTATGGAAAACCTGTTGCGCGCGAAGGTCGCAAAATGGGTCACATCACGCGCCTCACGCCTTTTTAAATGCGCTTTCTGACGGTCATGCAGCCCGTCCCCGCGTTCAAGCCGTATCGGATTTATAGCGCCGCCGGGCCAGCTTGTTCAGAAACGCCGAAAAAGGTTTACGGTCATTATCGCTAGCAGACCGCCATTTGGCTTTGGCCTTCTCAAACTGCATAACATTGTCGATGCGCCGGTCGAGAAACGCCCAAGTTTTTTCAAAACCTTCGCTTTCATCGCCGAACCAGACCAACCGTGTCGCGCCGAGAACGCCGCATAAAATCAGCCGTTTCGAGTAATAATTATAATCGGTTGCCGTGTCGCCGGCCCAATGCCAGATATGGCTCGATGTTTGGAAAACAAGCTGGCCACCCAGCGCCTGGCGTCGTGGCAGGCTTAGCCATCCCGCCGCACGGCGCGCAGCCTCACGGTACGGGGTGTCAACCTCAAGGCGCGCCCGCACGCCTTGGCGGATACGGTCACGAATTTTAAGCTCGGTCGGATCTGCAAGCGCGGCCAGCATCAACTGATCCCCCTGCTTTGAAAACGCCACAACAAGGTCGCTGACCCCGTTCGGAAATGCCAAATGCATGAGGTCAGCATCGACCCCAGCTGCCGCGCCTGCGCGCGCCAACACATCGTCCGACCAGCCGTCAAAGGCAACCTCAGGCAAAGCGCTGTCGAGAACCGATTTGCGTACGTCTTCGTATGAGAACTCCATTATCAGAATATGGTGCGCGCACCCGCCGAAAACAAGCGTTTACGCCCGAGACGCGCACAAATTTGCATGGGTTACGGGCTGGACATGAAGGCTGGGGTTTGCTACACACGCTTCCACGAGTGGTTTACCCCGCAAAAATTTTTAAGGAGTGATGAAACGTGCAAGTTTCAGTCCGCGATAACAATGTTGATCAGGCCTATAAGGTTCTGAAAAAGAAACTTCAGCGCGAAGGTGTATTTCGCGAAATGAAGTTGCGTAACCATTACGAAAAGCCATCCGAAAAGCGCGCGCGCGAAAAGGCCGAAAGCGTGCGTCGTGTTCGCAAGCTGGCCCGCAAAGCGGCGCAGCGCGAGGGCATGGTTCTCGGCAAGCGTAAATACTAGGTAGGCACTGAAGCCCACATAAACAGGCGGAACCCTTGAGTTTCGCGGAAAAGAAAAAGCGCCCGAAGGCGCTTTTTTTGTATCTGATTTTTTGCGCCTTATTTTGCACCAAAGGTGCAACGACTTAGCCGCCTTAAAATGCCTTGATAATGTTTTCGACCATTTTCTTTGCGTCGGAGAACAGCATCATTGTGTTGTCGCGGAAAAACAGCTCGTTCTCAACACCCGCATAGCCTGAGCCCATACCACGCTTGATGAATAGCACCGTGCTGGCGCGTTCAACATCAAGGATCGGCATACCGTAAATGGGGCTTTGTGGATCGGTTTTCGCCGACGGGTTCGTCACATCATTAGCACCGATAACAAAGGCGACGTCTGCCTGCGCAAACTCGCTGTTAATATCTTCATGTTCGAATACTTCATCATACGGCACATTGGCCTCGGCCAGCAGCACGTTCATGTGCCCAGGCATACGTCCGGCAACCGGATGAATGGCGTAAGAAACTTTCACACCGTTCTTTTTCAATTCATCAACCATTTCGCGCAGCGCGTGCTGGGCTTGGGCAACCGCCATGCCATATCCAGGCACAATAATTACGGAACCCGCATTTTTCATAATGAACGCAGCATCATCCGCACTGCCCTGTTTGACGGGCCGCTGCTCGACATAATTCTGTCCGCTAACCGCGTCTTCGGCACCAAAACCGCCGAGAATGACCGAGATGAACGACCGGTTCATGCCTTTGCACATAATGTAAGACAAAATTGCACCAGACGAGCCGACCAGAGAGCCAGTAATAATCAACGCCAGATTGGACAAAGTGAAGCCGATGCCAGCCGCCGCCCAGCCCGAATAGCTGTTCAACATGGACACGACGACAGGCATATCCGCCCCGCCAATCGGAATGATGATCAAGAAACCGATAACGAATGACAACACGGTAATGAACAAGAACACTTCCGGTGTCATATGCGTTTCAGGTGCGCCAAGGCACAGATAGATAATACCGCCTACAATTGCCAGCGCGATTACCAGATTGATTGCGTGGCGCTGCGGGAGCAGAATGGGAGCACCCGACATTGTGCCCTGCAATTTCGCAAATGCGATAACAGAGCCGGAAAAAGTGATCGCGCCGATTGCAACGCCGAGCGACATTTCGACTAGGCTTGCGGTTTTGATGACGCCATTGTCGATAACATTAAAGGCTTCCGGCGACAAAAATGCAGCCCAAGCGACCATAACAGCAGCCAACCCGACCAATGAGTGGAAGGCCGCCACGAGTTGCGGCATGTCAGTCATGGCAATGCGGCGCGCAATCGCAGCCCCAATAACGCCGCCAATGGCAATCCCAGCCACAATCGTGAACCAGACATCACGCCCCTGATTGTCAAGCAGCGCCAGCGTGGTGACAACGGCAATGACCATACCGGCCATACCGAAGAAATTGCCCTGCCGTGAGGTATCGGGCGAGCTTAGACCGCGCAGCGCGATGATGAACAAAACGCCAGAAGCAAGATAAAGGAGGGTGGAGATATTTTGCGATTCCATTTCAGGCCTCACTTATCTTTTTTGCGGTACATGGCTAGCATGCGCTGGGTGACGAGAAATCCGCCGAATATATTGATCGAGGCCAGAACCACTGCGCCAAAGCCGAGCCAGCGCGTCAATGCCGTACCCTTGCTGGTGTCGCTGAGATCCACGCTCGACACACCCACATCCACGCCGATAGCGAGAATAGCGCCAACGACAATTACCGATGAAATCGCATTGGTCACGGACATAAGTGGCGTATGCAGGGCCGGGGTCACTGACCACACGACATAATAGCCGACGAAGACTGCCAGCACGAAAATGCTCAGCAGATAAATGCTTTCACTCACCATTATTTTGCTCCCTTAGGGGTGGCGCGTTTGCGCGGCGTTGGTTTTTTCGCCGCCGGCTTTTTCGCGACAGCAGGTTTGCGGGTAGGTGCTTTTGATTTCGCAGCAGGTTTGGCAGGCGCCTTTTTTGTTGCAACTGGTCGCGCAGGCTTCAGCGCCTCATGCACAATTTCGCCAGCCCGCGTAAGCCCGATGCCTTGAACGATTTCGTCTTCCCAGTCCAACGCCAATTGTTTTTTCTCTTTGTCGAAAAATGCGTCGATAAAGTTCAAAATATTGCGGGCGTATAATTCGCTAGCATTGCCGGACAAACGACCGGGCACATTCTGGTGCCCGACCAACGCGACACCTTTGTGCCGCACGACCTTGCCTGATTTGGACAATTTACAATTACCACCCTGCTCAACAGCCAGATCAACGATAACCGAGCCCGGCTTCATGCTTTCGACCATTTTGCGCGTCACTAATTCCGGTGCTGGCCGACCAGGGATAAGCGCTGTACAAATCACGATATCTTGTTTGGCAATATGCTCGGCGACAAGAGCAGCTTGACGTTTTTGATAATCGGCGCTCATTTCCTTGGCATAACCACCTTCAGTTTCACCGCTATCGCCCGCATCAGCCTCGACCATTACAAATGTTCCACCAAGGCTTTCAACTTGCTCAGCCGCGGCAGCGCGCACATCCGTCGCCGAAACAATTGCTCCGAGGCGTTTTGCTGTTGCAATCGCCTGCAACCCAGCAACGCCCGCCCCCATAACGAAGACGCGCGCGGCAGGCACAGTGCCCGCGGCGGTCATCATCATTGGCAAAGCGCGATTATATTCCGCTGTCGCATCCAAAACGGCCTTATAGCCCGCAAGGTTAGACTGCGAAGACAAAACATCCATTGACTGCGCGCGCGTGATGCGCGGCATCAGTTCCATCGACATGGCTTGAACTTTTTGCGACGCCATGGCCTTCACGCCAGCCGCGTTCTGATAGGGGTTTAACTGGCCGATCACCACCGCGTCGGGCTTCAAGGATTTGATTTTTGCGGGCGACG
>DKNW01000129.1 GCA_002469805.1 Rhodobiaceae bacterium UBA7378 | reverse complement strand
GGTAGAGCACAACCTTGCCAAGGTTGGGGTCGTGAGTTCGAATCTCATCGCCCGCTCCAGAATTAGCCTCAAAACCAATCAAAAATTCGTTTTGCCAGAGCAATGATGATGCCAGGACGGTAGCACGCCCATGGCCGCGCGTTTCTCATGATGCATCATGCAGCGGCGGTAGTTAGCAGCCTTTGAGATTTTTGGCGAGGCATTTGCGCGCGCGCCGCTGGGCAATAGCGACTTGTTCGGGCGTCATTTCCTTCACGATCACATCGAGCAGTTTGTCGCTACGCTGCGCGTCATTGGCGCGGGAAATATTAGCCCACATATGGGCTTTGATATTGCTACGCTTCACGCCCTCGCCGGTAAAATATTTCAACGCCAGATTATATTGCGCTTTGGCGTGACCCGTTTGCGCGGCGGCCATATACCATTCAACCGCCTTTTCGTAATTTTGGGTGAGGCCCTTCCCGAACTCGTTTTTGACGCCGAGATTAAACATCGCGTTGACGTCATTTTGCTCGGCAGCGCGCGTATACCATTTGACGGCTGCGGCTTGATCTTCCGGAACACCGCGCCCGACATCATAGGCCACGGCCAGATTGAACTGGGCCTGCGCAAAGCCCTGCTCGGCGGCGAGCGTATACCAGTTAACAGACACTTCATCGTCTTGAGCGATGCCGCTCCCCAACGCGCTCTTCACGCCCAGATTGAAACGCGCACGCAAATTTCCCTGCTCGGCGGCGAGCGTGTACCACTTGACGGCGTTTTCCGCGCTTTGTTTCACGCCCTCGCCAGCGTCATACATCAACCCTAAATTGTGGCGGGCTTCGGCGTGACCCTGCTCGGCTGCGCGCTCGTACCATTGCGCGGCAAGCCGGTCGTTTTCGCCAACCCCTTCGCCCAGATCATAAATCAGCGCGAGGCTAAACTGGCCGCCCGGGGCACCGCGCTCAGCCGTTGGGGTGAACCACTGAACCGGTGTCGTGTTTTTGCCCAAGATCTGATTTCTTTCCTGAAATTTCACCGCCAGCTCTAGCTTGGGCTGGAGGTCTTCGCGCGCAGGATTAATCGCATACCACTCGACCGTATCTTTGCTTGCCACCCGACCCTGCTTGATGACCAGCGCCTGAAAATCCGGATTGAATTCGACATTCATATATTTTTCTTCTTTTTCATACACATGCCACTCTGCTGTGAACCGGCCATCTTCGAGAACGCCAGAATCATTCGGGTCGTTAATGACAGACAGATTATATCTCGATTTGACATGCCCCTGTTCAGCGGCGCGGTCATACCATTCGGTCGCCATGTCATCATCTTGTGGCACACCAAGCCCGCCATCATATTTCAGGGCAAGATTGAACTGGGCGCTGGCATACCCTTCACCAGCAGCGCGTGTGTACCACTTTATTGCCGCGCGATAATCCTGCGCGACGCCCTCGCCAAAATCGAACATGCAGCCCAAATTATATTGCGCCCGTCCATCCGCCTGATCAGCGGCCAGCTTGTACCATTTGAATGCCGTCTCATCATCTTCCAGCAAATTGGTGCCGTTATCGTATTTGAGGCCCAGATTATATTGCGACTTGATGTGGCCGCCATCACCTGCGCGGGTATACCATTTGAGCGCGCGGGCATTGTCTTCAGGAATGCCGTCGCCAATGTCATACATCACAGCCAGATTATACTGCGCACGCAAATGACCCTGCTCGGCGGCCAGCGTGTACCATTTGACCGCTTCGTCTGGGTCTTTCTCAACGCCTTCGCCTTTTGCGTATTTCAGTGCCAGATTGTATTGCGCGAATGTATAGCCCTGCTTGGCGGCCAGCGTGTACCATTTAACGGCGGTTTTGAAATATTGCGGCACGCCCTCGCCCATTTCGTGCATAACGCCGACATTATATTGCGCGCGCGCAAACCCACGCTCGGCAAGCGGAAGCCACTCTTCCATTGCTGTTTTGAAGTTGCCGCTTTGGGCAGCCGCAAACGCGCGATTAACGTCTGCAGCGTGACTTTCAGCGCAGACGAGAAACAGGCAAAGCAAAGCAACAACGTGTTTACGACCCATAAAACACCTTTTCCTAACCAGCATTATAACACGAAAATAATTTCCGCAGAACGGGGCTACACGTGTTTGCGCCCACGGCACGAGCACAACTCTTAATTACGTCGCAAAAGTGCAAAGCTTTACGCGTGCAGACGTTTTAATGTGTGCCCTAATTCTGGTCTTCGGGGTCTGAAAACCGCAGGAGCCGCCGGATAAGCAACCAGACCACTGGCACAATTGTTGCCACCAGCGCGGCACGCACCATCGTCGGGTCAATGACCGGAAACCTGTCGACTAGCCAAGCCGCGGGATATAACGACAAATTGACCGTATAATAGCTAATGGCGACCACCGAGACGCCCTCAACTGTACGTTGCAGGCGCAATTGTCGTTCGGTGCCACGGTTTAGCGATGCCAGCAGCTCAGCGTTTTGCCGCTGCAATCCCAGCTCAATGCGCGTCTGCAGAAACGTCGCCATATTACCAACCTGCTCGGCCAGATCGTGACGCTGGCGTTCGGTCGACTGATAAGTCGCCACGGCAGGGCGCAAGCGGCGCTCGAGAAAGGCACCAACCGTCAAACGGCTATCGAGCGGGCTTTCCTGAAGCGAGGTAAGTCGCGCCTGCACAAGCGCCCAATATGCCTGACACGCGCTGAAGCGGAAAGAAGTCGCGCGCCAAATTTCCTCCAATTCGGCGGCCAACGTCGACAGCGCCCCAAAACGCTCTTCGGCCAATGCCGGATCATCAAAGCCGATCGGCGTTTGCGGAATGCGCTCGGCAATGCCGATCAACTCAGTCTGCGCGGCGCGCGCATCGGGCAGGCCAAGCGCCGCAAACGACCTATAGGTCTCGATCTCCAACACTTGCAAGGCGACCCGACCAATGTCGCGGACGTCGGTTTGTGCGTCAAATTCCAGATAGATTTTCGTATGCCCATCTTCGGCCACTTTGAAGTCAAAAAACGCCGAAGCCAGGCCGCCCTCGAGTTGACTGGCGCACGTCCAGCCTTCGGTGCCGGCCCCGCGTGGGCGACACAGGCAATCTACGGCTACAACAATGTCAGCCGACAGCCGTTGCGCCCAATCCTCAGGCAGATGTTTTGCCGCCGATTGACCGGACCCGTCAGCACCGCCCCCAGCATCAATAATCGTGACGGAAACGAACTCTGTGTGCCGCTCAATATTCACCCGCAAATCTCCCAATGTACCGCGGATCAACTTGCCCTGCTCGGCAGTATCCCAGTCAACATCCGGCAACAATTCAGACAAGGTCGCTTGAATAGAGGCAAAAGCACCCGGTCCCGCCGCGCAGAGCCGGAAAATATTTGTCGGCAGGCCAAAGCGCGGAAACGGCCGCGCATTCAACTCGTCGGTAACCTCGTTGAGCCGCCAATCTTTTTTATGAGTTAGCTGCGCCGATGCTGTCATAGGCTTATCAGACATATCCGCACCCTTAACCGTGTTTGCCTGCGGTCCAGCCAGCGCTGCTCAAGCTGGCCTCCGCAAAAGCAAGAGGGCTGTCTTCAAGCGACGTGGCAAATGTATCGTTCCAGCGGTTCAAAAAGCCGAAAGCAGAAATAACAGCAACGATTTCAACAATCTCAGGCTCGGAGAAATGCGCTTTCACCGCCTCAAAATGGCTGGCTTCTGTCTGGTTTGGCACGCTGCCAGCAGCTTGTGCTAAATGCAGCGCCGCACGCTCTGCATCGCTAAAAAGCGGGCTATCTGCATATGTCCATAAGGCTTCGATTTTGTCGCGCGACACGCCAGCATGGTCGGCGCCATGCGCAGTATGCGCCTGACAATACCGACAACCAGCAGCGGCACTTGCGATGTGGGCCACCATCTGCCTCAGCCCTGCATCGAGTACGGCATCAGGCCCGATCACCGGCGCCATCAGCCCCAGAAACCCCCGCAGGATTCCCGGCCGATGCGCCATAATTTTCATCGAGTTTGCCTCAAACCCCATCGCCATGGCGACAAAAGCCAATTCGTCCTTCACCTCGTCGAGTGTGCTTGCATCAGGTGGATTCAAATATGTCATGGCCCATCTCCCTTTTTTAGCCGCCCGCGTGCGACGCGCCTTCAAACCCGCCTTGCACCCGCATTTTTGGAGGGCGAACCGCGTGGGTGGTTTAGGCATCTGGCTTCTTCTTCAACGTCACGAAATTTGCCGTTGACGAACCAGCAGCCAGCAACCGCCCCTCACCATCATAAAGCTCACCCTCGACGAACCCGACCGACCTGCCCCGGCGTAAGACACGGCCAATGGCGAGAATTCGCCCCGGGCGTGCTGGGGCGAGCATCGACACTTTTATCTCTAATGTTGGGCTAATTTGCCCCCAGTCAAGGTTAACACCGATGGCAAAGGCCATGGCATCATCCAGCATAGCCGCAACATTGCCGCCCTGAATGCCTCCCCATTTATTACACAGTTTGTCGGTCGCGTTGAATGCCATCTCGACAATGCCAGCCGCCTGATCGACGGCGAGCAATTCGAGGCCCAGATGTGCGGATGTCGGCGACGGTTTTTTATGCGCCGATTTGACATTGGGTGGCCAGCTTTCTGGGTCAGTTGTGAACCCATCGCGGGCTTGGCCAATTTTTTCCGGCATTTTTGCAGGCGCGCTCATAGGCCTCCCTTTCGTCTAATGACTGCGTGTTGTTGTGCTCTAGGAGTAGACACCGCGCTCCGCGTAAATTCAAGACGCGTGACGCGTTGCCCGCGTCCGTGTTACCAAAACCCATGTCTACGACCAAACAACAGGCCTTTCTGGTGCCCGACCCGTTCATTCTGCCCATAGCCGTGCGCGCGGCAGACATTGATGATTTCGGGCATGTCAATAATGTCGTCTATCTGGGCTGGGTTGCCCGCGCAGCGTGGGCGCACTCGAAGGCGTTGGGTTTTGATTTTGAAGCCTACCGCGCGCTGGATTGCGGCTTCGTCGTGACGCGCCACGAAATCGATTACCGCGCCGCATGCCCGCCAGACACAACAGCCCTTATCGCGACCTGGATCACCCATAATGACGGGCGCGTGCGCTTGCGGCGGCGCTTTCAGATTTGCCTCGAAAGTACCAGGGAAACATTGGCTTATGCCATGACCGAATTTGCCACGATAAAAATTTCAACCGGGCGCGCCTGCCGGATGCCGGTATCGTTTAAAACAGGCTATCCGGCAAACCCCGATCTGGAAAGCGCCTTTACTGATCTGCGGTAATCAGCCGGTATCCGCCCTCTTCTGTCACCAGCAATTTGGCGTTAGACGGATCTGCCTCTATTTTCTGGCGAAGCCGGTAAATATGGGTTTCCAGCGTGTGCGTCGTGATCTGCGCGTTGTAGCCCCACACCTCATGCAGCAATGTTTCACGCGACACGGTTTGTGCGCTGGCGCGATAGAGAAATTTCAGAATATTTGCCTCTTTTTCGGTGAGACGAATTTTCTCCCCGTCGCCTGTGGCCAGCTGTTTGATGGCCGGCCGAAACTCATACGGCCCGAAATGAAGAATGGCGGCATCGCTGGTTTCGTATTGTCGCAAGTGCGCACGAATGCGAGCCAGCAACACGCCAAAGCGGAACGGCTTCGTCACATAATCATTGGCACCCGCATCGAGACCCAGAATTGTATCCGCTTCGGTGGCAGCGCCAGTGAGCATGATGATCGGCGCGGTGATCTTCTGCCGCCGCAGAATTTTGCAAGTTTCCCGTCCGTCTTGGTCGGGCAGGCCGACATCCAACAAAATCATATCAAATTCCGACCGGGCCACGAGATCAAATGCCTCCGCCGCGCTTTGCGCAAAACTAAGCGCGAACTCCGCATGCAACGAAAACTGTTCGCGCAGCGCGTCGCTCAACATCTCGTCGTCTTCAACGACAAGCAAGCGGCACTCGATCGACATATGATGATCCCCCCTCTGCAGTGTATTATTTTAGAGTTTGTGGCGCCTAATGAGAAGACACACCGTAAATCTTTTTTGAACACACATATCCTTGATCTGACTTCATTGACCGGGGCTTCTTGACCCGGGCTTCTTGACCCATGTGTCAGCCTCGCTAGGCTGAGTGTATGGATATTTTTATCACCCCGACGGCGACACCCGCACGCGGCACCCTTCGCCTAAACAGCGTGTCAGCCCCTTGTGCGCTAGGCGCGCGTGGCATTGCCACAGCGAAGACAGAAGGCGATAGCATCACCCCAGCCGGCGCGTGGCCAGTACGCCGGGTCTGGTACCGGCCCGACCGCGAGCCGCGCCCTATAACATTGCTCGACACTCGCCAGATCGAGCGGAAAAGCGGGTGGTGCGACGATATTTCGGCACCGGAATATAACCGCCTTGTCGGGCTTCCCTTTGCCGCATCGCATGAAATTTTGTGGCGAGCCGATGGCCTTTATGATGTGTTTCTTGAGCTGGGCTATAATGACGATCCGCCCGTGCCATCGAAGGGCAGCGCAATATTTCTACATCTCGAGAAAAACGACTTTCAACCGACACTAGGCTGTGTGGCTGTTTCGCGCCCGATGATGGGGCAGATTTTGACCCACATCACACCGCACAGCTTTGTTCATATTGGATAGTTTTTCGATCCGATAGCCATCCATAGATTAGGCCTAACCTCCGCGAGGGCCGAATACTGCCGTTCCAAGCCGCACATGCGTCGCGCCTTGCGATACCGCGGCGGCATAATCGGCACTCATGCCCATGCTCAAACACGCCAGATCAAGTGACCGCGCCAGCTTGTCCAGCAACGCAAAATGCGGGCCCGGCGCTTCGCCAACCGGCGGCAAGCACATGAGGCCAGCCAATGGCAGATTATGGTCGACGCGACATTGGGCCACGAAAGCCGGAAGATCCGCGACAGAGATACCGGCTTTTTGCGGCTCGTCGCCTGTATTGACCTGAATAAATAGCTGCGGTCGGCGCCCCGTTTCCGCCATCGCCCGCGCCAATGCGGCAGCAAGCTTGGGCCGATCAAGGCTGTGGATGACATCAAACAATGCAACCGCTTGCGCCGCCTTATTGCTTTGTAAGGCACCGATCAAATGCAGTTCGACATCGTCATAGGTTGCGCGCAGCGCCGGCCATTTTTCTGCCGCCTCCTGAACGCGGTTCTCCCCGAACACCCGATGGCCTGCATCAAGTACCGGCAAAATGACGGATGCGGGATGCGTTTTTGATACAGCGATCAGCGTCACATCATCCGGCGCACGCCCATGCTGGCGCGCCAGCGCCGATAATTCAGACGATATAATGTGCAACCGTTCCGGCGATGATATGTCGCGCGTTTCTGTCATATGTGCCTTATGTTCCGTATCATGGTTTGTTTAAAACTATGCTCCTGGCGCTTCACTTCGTAGATAATTCGCTTGTGCCGAGACCAAGCGCAGGCCAAGCTATTTTGCGATGTTTTCGAGCGCAAGGCCAACCCTAATTCCCCGTCGATTGCTGATCACGGATAGCGACCGGTTCCCCGACTGGCAGGCGGCACTGGCGCGCCTGCCCATGGCGAGCGGTGTCATTTTGCGCGACTACGCGCATCCGCATCGGGCAGAGTTGGGCGAACGCATGGCCCGCGCGTGCCGGCAAAAAGGGCATGTTTTTTTTGTTGCTGGCGACCGCGCGTTGGCTACCAAATTGGGGGCGGGGTATCACGCACCGGCCTATCAAACCCGCCACCCGTTGCGCCACCCTTTGCCGCCACCCTTGCGCGGCAGATCGCTTGCTGCGGCGCACAACAAAGCCGAGGTAAACAGAGCCGCGCAGCACGGTTTTGGTGCTGTGCTGATATCGCCCGTGTTTGCAACCGCCAGCCATCCAAATGCGCCTTGTTTGGGTGTCTACGGGTTTTTCGACCTTGCCAACCATGCCACGCGCCGCGGCCTGCGTGTCTATGCGCTGGGTGGCATGACCCCGCAAAACCATCGACGGCTTGCTGCCAGCGGGCAGGTTTACGGATTTGCGGGAATTACAACCTTCAACAATCTGTGAACCAGAGGCCGGCGCTGGCATTTTTTATCGGTTGAATGGCCGGGCGGTGTGCTTTTTCTTTACATTTAGAGAGCCGCACCATAAGAAAGTTGAGAGTTTCTTTTTAAGCCGCAAATGGACAGATTAATGACCATCAAATCGCCCTCTATTCCCGCGCATGTTTACGCCCTGAAAAAAGCACGGCGCGTTGTTTTTGTGCTTGCCGCCGTCGCGACACTTGGCGCCTGCGCAGATAATCTTGTCTTCGAAGACGACTACCCGACAAAGGGCAATACGGCTGATGCCGAAAGCGGCTCGTTTTTCGATGCCTTCTCGTTCAACTTTGGCGGGGCGTCCGGCGGAGGCATGCCTGAAGATGTTGGGCTTGCCGTCAATGGAGATTTATGGCGCGCCGCGCTGGATACGCTATCGTTCATGCCGCTTGCCTCGACCGACCCTGATGGCGGCGTTATCATTACCGACTGGTTTAATGATCCCGAACAACCCAATGAGCGGTTCAAAGCTAATGTCGTAATTAGCGGCCAAACATTGCGGGCAGACGCGCTGCGGGTTTCCTTGTTCAAGCAAGTTCACAAGTCGGGCGGCTGGGTCAATACGGCCCCGACAGCAAATGTTGCCCGGCAACTTGAAAACCTGATTTTAACCCGCGCCCGCGAATATAAGGTAGCGCGAAGGGCCGCGAGATAAGCGCCGCCCGCGCTTTATCGGAGACCAGTGTGTCGACCAATGTGTCACGTTATGATCCGTCGGTAAGCGAGCATGGCTGGCAAGCCGCTTGGGAGGCCGCCGACTGCTTCAAAGCGGAAGGCCCAGATTGCGGCAAACCGAAATACTACGTCCTTGAAATGTTTCCCTATCCATCGGGGCGCATTCATATGGGTCATGTGCGCAATTACGCCATGGGTGATGTGGTCGCGCGCTTCAAAAAAGCGCAGGGTTATAATGTGTTGCACCCGATGGGCTGGGACGCTTTCGGCATGCCGGCAGAAAATGCTGCGATCGAAAAGGGCGTTCACCCAGCGACTTGGACCTATGAAAACATTGATGCCATGCGCGCGCAGCTTAAATCGCTTGGGCTTTCTTTCGACTGGTCGCGCGAGTTTGCGACGTGCGACCCGTCTTATTACCGCCACGAGCAAGCCATGTTTCTGGATTTTCTAGACGCTGGGCTTGTCGACCGGCGCGAGAGCATCGTGAATTGGGATCCGGTTGACCACACTGTTCTGGCAAATGAGCAGGTGATTGACGGCAAGGGCTGGCGTTCTGGCGCACCCGTAGAACAGCGTGCGCTAACCCAATGGTTTTTGAAAATTTCTGATGTTGCCGATGATCTGCTTTCGGCGCTGGACGACCTGACGCGCTGGCCCGAGAAAGTGCGCCTGATGCAAGCCAACTGGATCGGACGCTCGGAAGGGTTGGCATGCAGCTTCGAACTAGAAGCGCCCGCGGGCGGGGCGACCCATATCGACATTTACACAACGCGCCCGGACACGCTTTACGGTGCCAGCTTTTGCGCTTTGTCGCCCGACCATCCCTTGACCATTGCACTAGCGGCCGACGACACAAAACTGGCGGAGTTTCGGGCGCTATGCGCGGCCCGTGGCACGAGCGAAAGCGAAATAGAAGGCGGCGAAAAATTGGGGTACGACACAGGGTTGCGCGTACGCCACCCGCTTGAACCCGATTGGCTACTGCCCGTTTATGTCGCCAATTTTGTCTTAATGGGCTACGGCACGGGTGCCATTTTTGCCTGCCCCGCCCACGATCAGCGCGACCTTGATTTTGCCCGCAAATACGATCTGCCGGTTTATCCGGTGGTGCGGCCGGCCGATGACGATGCGACATTTAGCGTTACCAATACGGCATATACGGGCGATGGCGTGATGTTCAATTCACGCGACCTTGACGGGCTTGCCCCTGACACGGCACGCGCCCAAATCATCGACCGGTTCGAGACGGAAAACCGAGGCGCACGACAGGTAAATTTCCGCCTTCGCGATTGGGGTATTTCGCGCCAGCGTTATTGGGGGTGCCCGATACCCATGGTGCATTGCGACACGTGTGGGGCTGTGCCCGTGCCGCGCGCCGATTTGCCAATTACTCTGCCTGAAGATGTGAGTTTTGACGAGCCGGGCAATCCGCTTGACCGACACCCAACATGGAAACATGCCCCCTGTCCGAAATGTGGCGCGGACGCGACGCGCGAAACCGACACGTTCGACACGTTTGTCGATAGCAGTTGGTACTACGCCCGCTTCACCGGCTTGGATGATGCAAGGCCGACCGAGCGAGCGGCTGCAGATTACTGGATGTCCGTTGACCAATATATTGGCGGCATTGAGCACGCGATCCTGCATTTGCTATATGCGCGATTTTACGCACGCGCCATGAACCGCACCGGCCACCTAGGGACAGATGAGCCATTTGCTGGCCTATTTACACAAGGTATGGTCTGCCATGAAACTTATCGCGATAATGATGGCAACTGGCTATTGCCCGAACAGGTTGACCGGCGTGAAGCCGGAGCATTTTTACGAACGGACCCGACGCATGCCGTGGAAATTGGCGGCGTGGAGAAAATGTCGAAGTCGAAAAAGAATGTTGTCGACCCTGATGATATTATTGCGACATACGGGGCGGACACAGCACGGTGGTTCATGCTGTCAGACTCGCCGCCCGAGCGCGATGTGCAGTGGACACAAGACGGCGTAGATGGCGCGTGGCGTTTTGTTCAACGCGTGTGGCGGCTCATTGATACACATGCAGAGGCCTTGCGCGATGTACCGACAAGCGCTGGCGCACCTGCTGATTTGTCGCAAGAGGGCCGCGCGCTTTATGAGAGCGTGCATCGCAGCATTGATAGCGTAACGCAAGACCTCGACGCACTTGGCTTCAACCGCGCTGTAGCGCGTATTTATAATCTGGCCAATGCGTTGTCATCTTTCGAGCCGACTGGCAAACCAAGCGACCATCAGGTGCTGAAAGCCGGGCTTGAAGCACTGGTGCAATTATTTGCGCCGATGATGCCACATCTGGCCGAAACCTGCTGGCAGGCGCTTGGTGGCGCTGGCCTCGTTGCGCAAACTGCATGGCCCAAGGCAGACGCTGCCGCACTCGAAGTCGACACGGTTATTATGCCGGTTCAGATTAATGGCAAACGACGGGCAGAAATTACTGTGTCCAAATCGGCAGATCAGGCTACGATAGAGCAACAAGCGCGTGCCGAACCCCAAGTGGAGAAATTTCTGGATGGCAAACCGATCCGAAAATGCATTGTTGTCCCCGGGCGCATCGTCAATTTCGTCGTCTAGCCGCAACGGGCTGGCCTTTGGCGCGCTGATGGCGCTGTCTCTGGTGGTTTCTGGTTGCGGGTTTGAGCCCATTTATGCGGTGCGCGATGGCGGCGCCTACTCGCTGGAAGTGCGTAGCATTGATTTACCCGACACGCGCGCGGGCCGGTATCTGGGCGACCGCCTTGACGCCCAGCTTCAACCAGGCGAAGACGGTAAATATCTCGTGGTGATTAATTTAAGCGAAACACGGCGGGACGCGCTAACCTCGACGGATGGGTCGACGGAGCGCATCGAATTGACCGTCGCGGCTAACGTCACGATCTCGCTTGTATCATCAGAAATAGTCAACACAGTCAATTTACGGGTATCGTCGAGTTATAACCGCTCGTTTAGTGAGCTGACCAATCAAGAAACCGAAGCCAGCCTGCGCAACACAGCACTTGACCGGATCGCTGCCGATATCCAGCTGGCGCTCGCGGATCTACCTGACGACGCTTCCCCCGAACTGCGCCCAGATTCGCCACCCAAAGCCCCATGAAACTTTCGGCCAACAAAGTCGACGCTTATGTAAATGGCTTTCCGCCGGAGAAAACACCTGCGCTCATACTTGTTTACGGACCAGATCAGGGCGGTGTGCGCGATATCGGGCAACGCATTATCACCTCTTTTCTGGGTGCCGACCCGGACCCGCTGCAACTTGCTGACTTGAATGATACCGACGTTGCCGGCGGTCGCCTTGCCGACGAAGCCGCCGCCATTCCCATGTTTGGCAACACGAAGCTTGTGCTTGTGCGCGGCGGTGGTGGACAAGTGGCGCGTGCCGCGGGTGAATATCTCGACATGCCTGCAGTGCAGGCATTGGTGGTCATCGAGGCGGGAAGCCTGCGCCCCTCGGCGGCGCTGCGCAAGCTCGCTGAAAGCCATGCCGAGGCGATGGCGCTGCCGTGTTTTGAAGCTGATGCGCGCGAGCTGTCGCAACTTGTACGCGACCAATTAGATGCCGAAGGCTTTCGCATAGAGGCCGCCGCGCTGGAAGCAACGGTGGCCCGACTCGCTACGGATCGCGGCATAATGCGCCGCGAAATTGAGCGGCTGGTGCTATTCAAAGGGCCGCGCGGCAGTGAAGGATTTTCTGGCGACACGGCCCTGATAACGCTGGATGATATTGACGCAGCCCTGGGTGATCAATCGTCTCTGACGCTGGATAGTCTGATCGATGCGGTGGCGCTGGGGCGGGTGGCCGCAGCCGACCAAACATTGGCGCGGCTAACTGCCGGTGGGCAGACAATTCAGACAGCGCTGGGCGCCGTTCGTCGGCATTTTCAATTGTTGCATCTTG
>DKNW01000128.1:10963-13766 GCA_002469805.1 Rhodobiaceae bacterium UBA7378 | reverse complement strand
AAAAACAGGGCTTATAAAAACAGGCTTCGTTGCCAATATGCGCGCTGCCGCGATTATGTCTGTGGCCGCTGGGTTGCTAGTCGCGTGTGGGCCGAACGCCACACTGTTAAGCGAGGCTGACGAAGCCCGCATTGGTGCCCAGGAACATGCCAGAATTCTTAAAACTTATGGCGGGGCGTATAACGATCAGCGGGTGACCGACTATGTTGAGGAGGTGATGCAAAAAATTGCACAGGCCTCCGATAAGCCTGAGCAGAATTATCAGATCACTGTGCTGGATTCGCCGGTAGTTAACGCTTTTGCTTTGCCCGGCGGATACACATATGTGACACGGGGGCTTCTGGCACTAGCGAATTCGGAGGCAGAGTTGGCAGGGGTCATTGGTCATGAAATCGGCCATGTTACAGCACGTCATGGTGCACGGCGGCACACAACCGCAGTGGGCGCGTCAATTCTGGGCACGGTTATTGGCAATGTGCTGACCAATAGCACCGGCATCAACCCGAATGTGGCGGGAGATTTGATTAATTTCGGCGGCTCGGCTTTGTTGGCCGGCTATAGCCGGTCGCAGGAATATGAAGCTGATGACATCGGCGTGCGCACGCTGGGCAAGGCTGGTTATCCGCCCGAGGCGCAGGCCGATTTTCTTGCCGCGCTGGGAGAATATTCTGCTTATCGGCGCAATGGCCGCGCCGCACCACCAGTGTGGCTCGCTACGCACCCATCGACTACTGAAAGGGTAGCGCGCGCGCGCGAGGAAGCCGATGAATTTGTTGCCAAAGAGTTTGTTAATGGCACTGCTCCATCGGGTACGCTACAGAGCGGTCGCAACCGCTACCTGGCCATTATTGACGGGCTGCCCTATGGCGAAAATATCAAACAAGGCCTAATCCGCGGTCAGCGTTTCGTGCATCCCGATTTGAGGCTGGCGTTTTCGGTGCCGAAAAAATTTACCCTCACAAACGCGCCGGACCGTGTAACGGCAACTCATTCAAATGGCATGGAATTGCTGTTCGATATGGCGGGCCGCAAGGAGGCGCAGCGTCCGGCCGAATATATTCGTGACGATTGGACGCCGCGCGGGGTTCGCGTTGATGTGACACCGATCAAGGTTGCCGGGCGCCCCGCAGCGCTGGGAAGTTTGCGCCAGGGCGGCAAATATATCGAATTGCTGGCGGTGGAGTATTCCTTAACGCAACTCATGCGTTTTGTATTAATTGCGCCGGATAATTTGTCCGGTAATGCACAATCGGCAATGCAAAGCGTCCGTCGGGGCGTTGAGTTATTGACCGAAAAACAAGCTGCCGCAATCAAGCCTCAGCGGTTGCGGGTGGTGACGGTTCAAGCTGGTGACACACTGGACACGCTGTCGCGCTATATGACAACTGGCGATGACCGGCGACAGGATTTGTTTCTGGCGCTGAATAATCTGAAGAAGCCGGCAAATCTGACGCCCGGCATGCGGTTAAAACTCGTGGTAGATTGAGGCTACGCCCGTTAAATGAGCTAGCGCCAGTTATATAAGCCCAGCGCGGCGCGGGTCGCCGCCTGTTTGCTCGATCAAAGCGCCCTTTAGTTTGCCCAGCGCTTCGTGTTCAATCTGCCGGACGCGTTCCTTGGAAATACCGAGCGTGGCACCTAGGCTTTCTAGTGTCACGCTTGTATCGGTGAGACGGCGCGCTCTAATAATAGTTAGTTCACGCTCGCTTAAATGCGTCATTGCATTGGCAATCCAGTTGACGCGTTGGCGTCCGTCGAGTTTCGAGCTTACCTCTTCCTCTGGCAAGGCGCGGTCACACACTAGCAGGTCTTGCCATTCGGTTGTGCCGCCATCGTCGCTCGAATCTGAAATTGTTGCATTGAGCGAGCGGTCATTGGCTTCCATCCGCCCTTCCATATTCTCGACGTCTTCCATCCGCACACCAAGTTCGCGCGCCACATAAAGGCGGCTATCATAGGTCATGGAGGAGCCAAAATCGTTAATTTTGGCGCGCAGACGACGCATGTTGAAGAATAGGGACTTTTGCGCGGCTGTCGTACCTGTCCGAACGATGGACCAGTTGCGCAACACATAATCTTGGATAGATGACCGGATCCACCAACCAGCATAGGTAGAAAACCGCACTTCGCGATCCGGCTCAAAACGGGCGGCAGACTGCATCAGGCCAATATTGCCTTCCTGCACCAGATCCGACATTGGAAGGCCGTAATTCACGAATTTACTGGCGATCGACACAACAAGGCGCAAATGCGCGCTGGTCAGTTCATGCAAGGCGTTTTCGTCTTGATGATCTTTCCATTTGCGCGCCAGAACCTGCTCGTGCTCGGGCTCGAGCATCGGCAATTTCATCGCCTGCTTGATAAATCGACGGGTTGCTTGTTGTGTTTCGCGGGTATCCAAATGAGCCATGCGTTTCTCCTTAAACAAGATACGCAAGCACAGAGAAACTGGTTCACTGGAAAATATAAAATCACGCGCGGGCCATGCCGCTCTATTACGTGCGGGTTATGCCGCTTCGTTATTGTCGCTTTTGCGCCGCGCGCCGCCTGTCGTTTTTGCAAGCACGGCTTCGATCGACAAAATTGCCTCGTCTTCTGTGGTTTTATTGACTGTTGCAACTTCTCGCGCCATCCGCTCAAGCGCCGCTTCGTAAAGCTGCCGTTCGGAATAAGACTGCTCGGGCTGGTTTTCATTGCGGAACAGGTCGCGCACCACTTCGGCGATCGCAATCAGATCACCGGAATTTATTTTCGCTTCATATTCCTGCGCACGGCGGCTCCACATGGTGCGTTTGACGCGCGC
>DKNW01000128.1:0-10564 GCA_002469805.1 Rhodobiaceae bacterium UBA7378 | reverse complement strand
CCAACCTGTTTGGCCTTTTCCAGCGGCACGCGTAGCACCATTTTCTCTTTTTCAAAGTTAACGACAAACAACTCAAGGCTCATGCCGGCAATTTCTTGGGCCGAAATATCAATAATCTGTCCGACGCCATGCGCGGGATACACGATAAATTCGTTTATTCTGAAGCCATTAGCTGACCGCCGCGGTTGTTTTTTGGTGCCAGCCGCCGTTTCACTAGATTTCCGGGCCGCCGGCTTCGCCGCCGTTTTGCTCGCAGGCTTTGTTGCTTTCGCGGTGGTTTTCCGCGCGGGGGCTTTTGCTGAAGCCTTAGCAGTTGGTTTCTTAGCCGTTGCTTTGGCGGCTGTTTTGCCTGCCGATTTTGGCGCTGCCTTAGCAGCTGTTTTGCGCGTCGTCGCCATTTTTATGTTGCTCCGTCACTGCTTGAAACGTCGTATTGCAGCTTGTTTTGCAATATTGTGCTTCAAACACAAAAAAAGCGGTCGCACCACGAAACTGCCGGATGCGCCGTCATGTATAAAACTTACGTAAGTATAACATATTTTGAGAAAAATTCAATTCAGACCCCGAATCAGACCTAAAGTGGCTGAATTACGCGCCTATCGGCCCTATCCGCTGCTATCAGTCACCTTCACCAGGGGCTTCACTAAAGAATTCTTCAAATTTCCCGTCTTTGTTGACGAAATCATCGGCATCGGCGGGGGCATCTTTCTTCATGGTGAGATTCGGCCAGATATCGGCGAATTTTGTGTTGAGCTCGAGCCATTTCTCCAGATTCGATTCCGTGTCCGCTTTTATGGCTTCAGCTGGGCATTCTGGCTCGCATACGCCGCAATCAATGCATTCGTCCGGGTGAATAACCAGCATGTTCTCGCCTTCGTAAAAGCAATCTACGGGGCAAACCTCAACACAATCGGTATATTTGCATTTAATACAGGCGTCGGTCACGATGTAGGTCATGAGATCTCCTGGGTAATCTAGAGTATAGGGGCGCTTTCGGCCCGTTTACGCGCGGCGCCGGCGTCTTGGTCGGTCACATGAATGAGGCCCGCAACACGGCGCAACAAATTGGCTTCGTAATCATCCACCACGCCATCTGCCAGCACGACACGCCATAACAGCTCAACCAGCATCAGCTTATGCTCTGGCCCGAATTCGGCATTAATTTGCTGAGTGAATTGAAACAGATCATTGGCCGCTTCAATGGCTGCGGTTGCCTGTTCCAGTAAGGCGCGCGCTTCTGCGTCATCAAGCCCGAAATATGGCCCGACTAGGCGTTGCAAAAGCTGTTGTTCATGGGTGTCGACATGCCCGTCGATCTGCGCCGCGCGGATGAGGAGCGCGGCCGCGGCAACGTGAAGACGGTCAGCCGGTGAGGGGGTTTCCGGTAACGGCGTTTCTGCGGCGAAAACAGATTTTAATCGATCTAACATGGTTAGTGTCTAGCGCGACTTGCACGCCAATACAATATGTCACGTTGGAATGCGTCAAAAGGCCATCAGCTCTGATAATTTCCTTTTTCGATAAAGGCGTCTTGCACCCGCCTGTCCCGCTTTGTGGGTCGGCCTGCGCCTGGTGCCCGTTGTGCCGGTGGGCGGTCGCGCTCGGATTTGGGTTTGAGGCTGGGCGGCTCGTGGTCATGGTACAGTGTTTGGGCTTCGACCGCAGGGCCGCGCCGCACGCTCAAGCTGAGAACCTCAATAACACGCACGTGTCCGTGCAACGCGAAGGTCAACATGTCGCCGGGTCGCACACGGGCGCTACTGCGGGTTTGCCGAGTACCGTTAATGCGCACATTTCCACTGGCCGTGAAGGTGCCAGCACTGCTACGCGATTTAAAGAAGCGCGCATGCCACAGCCATTTATCGAGCCGCATAAAGGCATCGGCGCCGCTTTGAGGCCCGCTGTTGGGGTTCGACGGATTACCCGTCATTGGACTCGTGTTTCTGGTTTTGTTTGCTTTGGTTGTTTTGCGGCGGCGTGAGGGTGAGATTACGCAAGGCTGCAAATGGTGAATTGGGATCAATTTTTGCCGCGGGTTTCCCGCGCCGTGGTTTTTTCTGAGATGACTTTTGCGCCGATGTTTTTCGTTGGCGCGCGGCGTCGGGTTTTTGCGCCGATGCTTTTTTGCGATTGCCGGATGAAGCGCGTTTCTGGCGCGGCGCGGGAACCCATTGCCATGTCAGCGGGTCGTCGGGATTAATTTCCACCGCTTCAGGCGCTGGGGGCTCTTCCCCTAATTTCGCAGTAGCCTCAGATTCTGGTTCAGACTTAAGGACTGGGCGCGCATCCGCATCCGGCTGAGTGTGTGCATAACCGAGCTCGGTTAAAATTTCCGCCAAATCTTGCGCGCCACACCCCATGATTGACATCATGTCAGCGTTCATCTGAAAGTGCCGCGTCGATGTCGATTGCGCCAGTAGTGGGCGAATAAGGTCGGCAAGTCTCTCCAGCATGTCGAGGCGAATGGCGCGCGCGCGTGTCGGGTAAAATCCGGCGGCGCGATATTGTCTGCTGGGCAGGTTCTCGCG
Source organism: Rhodobiaceae bacterium UBA7378 (assembly GCA_002469805.1). Lineage (GTDB taxonomy): Bacteria > Pseudomonadota > Alphaproteobacteria > RS24 > RS24 > UBA7378. The sequence continues at coordinate 8,036 of DKNW01000128.1, read as the reverse complement.
CGCCACAGATGTCAGCCCTGCGCCTGGCAGGTTGCGGATATCGCGGGCCGCATTGCGCCCATCTTCGATCATGGTCGCAAGTGCTAAAATTGCAGCGGGGGCTGGTTTCAAAAGTGCCGGCATATAAATATTATAGGCTCCGAAACGCACACCGTAGCGGCGCAATTGCCCGCGCAGCGGCTGGTCCAGCCGCGCCAGCATCTCGGTAATATCGGCACGCGGCAGACTGCCTTTGTTTTCCAGCAATTGAAATGCGACGCCACGGGCGAGGCCATCAAGGTCGGTCGCGGCTTGTAGGTCGAAAAGTGGCTTGAGCGTGCCACTGATTTTTTCACGCAACCATTGCGTAACCCGTGTCTCGGCGCGTTGGCGGGTGTCACCATTAAGCATTTCATCGGCCAGCAGGCGTGCGGTCGGCGTCAAATAGGCCAACGGTGATGTATCATTGTCTCCATCGTTAAAACGCATGCGGGCAATAGCCGCCGACTGCCAGATAATATCGCCGGTATCCGACAGGGAAAATGCATCATTTGGCGCCGCTGCGATCGCCAAAGCCCGCCCGCGCAATGCGTCGCTGGCGGTCTTTTCAACGGCGGTGCGTGCCGTACCTGCTGGCGCGCCCTTTAGCCTCGGGTCGCGTTCAATGCGCAGGCCATTGATCCGGCCCATATATTCGCCCGCGACTAACAGGTCGCCATTTGGTTCAATTTCGGCTGCCACGTCTTCCTGACCTTTAAGTCGGCGCATCAGTGCTGAGGAGTTCTTATCAACAAACTGACCCATAAGCTTCATATGCAATGCATCGGACAGCCGGTCTTCAACCGTTCGGCTGCGCTCCTGCCAGTGTTGTGGGTCTTCCAGCCAGTCACTGCGATTGGCAACATATGTCCAGGTGCGGATGTGAGCGAGACGGGTGGACAATGTGTCGAGGTCCCCCTCAACGCGGTCACAGCGGGCGATCTGTTCATCCAGCCACGCGGTCGGAATAACGCCTGCATCTTGGCGCAGAAAGGAATAAATTTCTCCGACAAGGCTGCTGTGTTCGCTCGCCATTGTTTTGCGGAAATCGGGAATTTGAGCGACCGACCAGAGCAATCGGACATCGGGTTCACTGGTGACAAGGTCGGTTATGGCCGGGTCGCGCGATAAGAGGTTTAATGCTTGCATATCATCGGCCATGGGCGCGCGCGCCAAACCCGGGCGCGGCGCTGGTTGTTCCAGACTGATAATCAGCGCGGGCAGGGTAGAAAAATCCAGATTAGGATTGCGCCACATAAGCGATTTAATCGGGTCAAATTCATGGTTTTCGATTTGTGCGACCAGTTCCTCATCAAAGAGTGCTTGATCGGCTGTCACCCCGAAACTGCCATCGTTTTTGTGCCGACCTGCACGACCGGCGATCTGGGCAAGTTCGGCCGGTGTCAGTTCGCGGTGACGTCGCCCGTCAAATTTTCTTTGCTGTGCAAAGGCAACATGGTCGACATCCATGTTCAGGCCCATACCAATTGCGTCTGTCGCGACGAGGAAATCCACTTCACCTGACTGGTACATCGCAACTTGCGCGTTGCGCGTGCGTGGGCTGAGACCGCCCATGACAACGGCTGCACCGCCACGTTGTTGGCGGATTACTTCGGCAATGGCATAGACATTATCGGCGGAGAAGGCCGTGATCGCCGAGCGGCGCGGCAGGCGTGAGAGCTTTTGTGCACCGTTCCAGCGTAGTTCGGAAAACCGAGGTCGGCTTTCGATGGGCGTGCTGAGCAGGTTTTTGAGGATCGTTCCCATGGTGGTGGCACCGAGCAGTAGCGTTTCGTAGCGACCACGGGCGTGCAGAATACGGTCGGTGAAGATGTGCCCGCGTTCGGGATCGGCGGCAAGTTGCACCTCGTCAACCGCCACAAAATCAACCTCGCGACTAATGGGCATAGCTTCCGTCGTGCACACAAAATAGCGGGCATTTGGCGGTATGATTTTTTCCTCGCCAGTGATAAGTGCCACATCTGCGCGGTGGGCTTTGCCAAAGTGCCCCGCGAGCACGCGGTCATAGACCTCGCGCGCAAGTAGGCGCAGGGGTAGACCGATCATACCGCTCTGGTAAGACAGCATGCGCTCCATCGCCAGATGCGTCTTGCCGGTATTCGTCGGACCGAGAACGATACGCAAGGTAGAAGTGTCACCGTGTGTGGACATGTACCCACTGTGACCAGTCTGTGGCTGCGGTGCAAGTGGCACGGCGTCGCAAGTTGGTGGCTTTACTTAATTGGGGGGCTTGATGGGGTGGTTCGGGGATGATTCGGAGACGAATCGCCAAAACCGGAACAATCTAGAACAGGAATAGAACATAGCATGTCCGAATCACTTACATAGTAGGGCTTCTTGGTTCGTTCACGACTAAATCTTGTATGTTGGCCCCTCAAATGAGGTCGCTTTGTCGCGATGGCCCCCATTGTCAATAATGTTAAAGGCATACATAGTAGCGCTCACCAGCGCAAAGCGCGCGCATGTATGGGGATCGAGTTTTGGGGGGACCGCGTCATGGATTTTGAAATTCCGGAAGATATTAAAACCTATCTGGCTGAACTGGATGCGTTTATCGTGCGTGAGATAAAGCCGTTGGAAGAGCAGGATGATAATATCCGGTTTTTCGACCACCGCCGCGAATATGCCCGCACAGACTGGGACAATGACGGCCAACCGCGCCATGAATGGGAAGAATTGCTGAGCGAGATGCGCCGCCGTGCGGACGCAGCCGGTCATTTGCGTTTCGCCCTGCCCAAAGAATATGGCGGACACGATGGTTCAAACTTGGCCATGGCAGTCATCCGCGAGCATCTCGCTGAAAAGGGGTTGGGCTTGCACAATGATTTGCAGAATGAAAGCTCGATTGTCGGCAATTTCCCGCAAGTGCTGATGTTCCGTGACTTTGGCACGCCGGAGCAACAGGACATGTTCATTAATGGCATGTTGGCTGGAACGCACCGTGTGGCTTTTGGCCTGACAGAACCTGATCACGGCTCCGATGCCACCTGGATGGAAACCCGCGCCGAGCCATGCGTGCGCGATGGTGTGGATGGTTGGCTGATCAATGGCGAGAAAATGTGGAATACCGGCCTGCATGTGGCCAATTACGATATGATTTTTGCCCGCACCTCGGGTGATGATGGTGCCGCGCGCGGGATTAGCTGTTTTCTTGTGCCGACCGATGCGCCCGGTTTTAAAATTGAGGAGTATCTCTGGACGTTCAATATGCCTACTGATCACCCGCGCATTTCGCTGACCGACGTGTGGGTGCCTGATAGTGCTTTGTTCGGGCCGCGCGATGGTGGTTTGGTGCTGGCGCAGCATTTTGTGCATGAAAACCGCATCCGGCAGGCCGCTTCAGGTGTCGGGGCAGCGCAATATTGCATCAATGAAAGCGTGACCTATGCCAAGGCCCGCAAGCCCTTTGGCAAACCGCTTTCATCTAATCAGGCGATCCAATTTCCGCTGACCGAACTACATACCGAATGCGAGATGGTGCGTAATCTCGTATACAAAACGGCGGCCCAGATGGACACCATGACGAAGCCGGAGGTTGCCCAGCGGATTTCCGACAAAGTATCGATGTGTAATTATCGGGCCAACCGGCTGGTTTGCGAAGCGGCTGATCGGGCCATGCAGGTGCATGGCGGCATCGGCTATTCCCGCCACAAGCCGTTTGAGCATATTTACAGGCATCACCGGCGCTATCGCATCACTGAAGGGTCGGAGGAAATTCAAATTCGCAAGGTGGCGGGTCATTTGTTCGGCTTTATCGGCAAATAGGGAGACAGCGATGCCAGTGCCAGAAGGTTTTGAACCGCTTGATATTGCCAAGCGTATCGGGCGCGATTTACCGGATTTTATTTCTCATAGCGGGCCTGTTTATGTGCGGGAGGATGCGCGCATGCCACAGCTGGGCTTCGAAGTGCGCCCGCATATGTGCAATCCCGGCGGTGTGTGCCATGGCGGGATGATGATGACGGTTATGGACACAGGTCTAGCGTTTATTTTGCACGCAGCAATGGATACGCACGTGTTTTCGCCGTCGATCAGTTTTAATTTCGATTTTCTGGCACCCGCTCAACTGGGGCAATGGCTGGAGACCACAGGGACGTGTACCAAATACACCAAGCGCACGGGCTTTGTTTCCGGCCAGCTGATCGGCCCCGATGGGCCAGTCATGCAGGCCAGCGGTATTTTTCGCATCACGGAGCGCATGGTGGCTGAGCTTCCTGCAAACACCGCTTGACGCGCGGGGCGCATTTTTCTATATCAAGCGCTCAGTTCGGCCCATGGCCTTGCTAATTCGGGGGACAACACCAGCTAGGGGAACCCCGCTAACTCGGAGAAACATTATGTCACGTGTTTGTGATCTGACCGGTAAAACTGTTATGAGCGGCAATAATGTCAGCCATGCCATGAACAGAACCCGCCGCCGTTTCCTGCCTAATTTGCAGCAGGTAAGTCTGCCGAGCGAAGTATTGGGCTACACATTGCGCCTGCGCATCAGCACGGCAGCGTTGCGTTCGGTTGAACACCGGGGCGGCATTGACGCGTTTTTGCGCAATGCGTCAGACAAGCAACTGTCTGCGAAAGCCCGCAAGTTCAAAAAACAGGTTGTTGCCAAATCGGCCTAGCCTGGAAAACCACGCACCGGGGCGTCGCCCGTACGAACCGTGCGCCCACCACTTCCAGATTTCAACGCACCCGTTGAAGGCGCGGTCGGTTTTACCGGTTTGGTCTGTTTATCATTATCATCAAAGAGTTCAGCCAACTTGTCGGTCATCGCACCGCCCAGTTGTTCGGCATCTACAATCGTGACAGCGCGCTGATAATAGCGCGTGACATCGTGCCCAATGCCAATGGCAATCAACTCAACTGGCGATTGGGTTTCAATGTCTTCGATAACATTGCGCAGGTGTTTTTCCAGATAATTGCCGGCATTGACCGACAGCGTGCTGTCATCAACCGGCGCACCGTCTGAGATAACCATCATGATGCGGCGTTGTTCGCCACGCGCCAGCAGACGATTATGTGCCCAGATGAGCGCCTCGCCATCGATATTTTCTTTCAACAAGCCTTCGCGCATCATCAAGCCGAGATTGCGCCGCGCCCGACGCCATGGCGCATCGGCGTTTTTATAGACGATATGGCGAAGATCATTTAGCCGCCCCGGATGCCCGGGCTTGCCATTTGCCATCCAAGTTTCGCGGGCCTGCCCGCCTTTCCAAGCGCGGGTTGTGAAACCCAAAATCTCGGTTTTGACATTGCACCGCTCCAGCGTCCGCGCGAGAATATCTGCGCACATAGCGGCCACGGTAATGGGTCGCCCGCGCATCGAACCGGAATTGTCGAGCAGCAGGGTAACTACCGTGTCTCGGAAGTTAATGTCGGATTCCATCTTGTAGGAAAGCGGTTGCGTCGGGTCGGCAATTACCCGCGACAGGCGTGCGGGGTCCAGATAGCCTTCTTCCAGATCAAAATTCCACGACCGGTTTTGCTTTGCCTGCAGACGCCGTTGTAGGCGGTTTGCCAGCCGCGACACGACACCTTGCATTTGTTGTAATTGTTGATCGAGATACGCCCGCAGCCGCGCCAATTCCTCGGCATCGCACAGGTCTTCGGCATCAATAATTTCGTCAAATCTAGCGGTATAGACATTATAGGCAGATTTTTCAGGGTTCAGTGCCCCATCCGGCGCGTAAGGCTGGGCGGATTCGCCCGCATCCTCGCCATCGGTCTCGCCATCGACCTCTTCGCCCTCCATCTGAACGGTTTCCTGGTCGCCTTCTTCCATCTCGCCGTCGCCCATCTCCATATCTTCTGATGAGCTGCCATCTTGTTGTTCGGCCTGACCGCCTTCGCCGTCTTCGGGACCTTGGTCGCCGTCTTCGCCGTCGCCTTCTTCGCCCTCGTCATTTTCGAGATCCCCGGCAGGTTCGCTGAGGCCCAGATCGACCAGAATGTCGCGCGTCGCGCCCGCAAAAGCCTGTTGGTCGTCAACCAGTGTCGCCAGATTGTCCAGTTTGTCGCCAATGCGTTCAGATATCCATGACTGCCACGCGGCCACCACACCTTGCGCTGCCGGGGGTGGCGTGGTTCCGGTGAGGGCTTGGCGCACCATGAAGCCAAGGGCTTCAGAAACCGGCGCATCGTCGCGGCTCATTTCGCCGCCATAGCCTAGCTTGGTACAGCGAGCTTCGTGCATATCGGCCAGATTGCGGGCAATGCCCTTCATGTCGCGCGCGCCCAGTGCTTCGCAGCGTGCATCTTCGGCGGCGGCGAAAGAAGCACGTGCTTCGGGCTCCGCAGGCATCATTTGAACGTTAACGGCGTCGTCATGATGCGCCAGCCGCAGGGCAAAGCTGTCCGATTGACCCCGGACATTCTGCCGGTCGACAGGGTCAAGGTCACGCGATGGCTGTGGCAAGCGTGCGCGCAAACCGTTCAAGCTGGGGGTTTCCGAGCCGAATGTAACGGTCAGCTCGGATTCCTCCGCGATCGACCGCATAGTTTGGGTCAAAGCACGTTTGAACTCTTCAATCGGTTCGCGGTCACTCATCAAATAGCCTAATCGCCAGCCAGAACGCTAACGGCGGATTGCGGCAAGTCTTCGCCGAGGCAACGCTGATAGAACTCGGCTACGGTCGGACGTTCAAGCTCGTCGCATTTGTTCAGGAACGTCACTTGAAAGGCAAAACCAATATCGCCGAAAATTGTCGCATTTTCGGCCCATGTCAGCACGGTGCGTGGGCTCATAACGGTTGAAATATCACCATTGATGAAGCTGGCGCGGGTCAAATCTGCCACCCGCACCATGGCTGCAATCCGGTCGCGGCCCTCGGTGCCGTCATAGCCAAGAGCCTTAGCGTGGACGATATCGGTTTCGCGATCATGCGGCAGATAATTAAGCGTCGATACAATGTTCCAGCGGTCCATCTGGCCCTGGTTGATCTGCTGGGTGCCGTGATACAGGCCAGAGGTGTCGCCCAGACCAATGGTGTTAGTCGTGGCAAAGAGGCGGAAGCCGCCATGCGGGCGAATAACTTTGTTTTGGTCGAGCAGGGTCAGCTTGCCGGAAACTTCCAGCACACGTTGGATCACGAACATCACATCGGGACGACCGGCATCATACTCGTCAAAAACCAAAGCCACCGGATTTTGCAGTGCCCATGGCAAAATGCCTTCCTGAAATTCGGTGACCTGCTTGCCGTCGCGCAACACGATAGCGTCCTTGCCTACCAAATCGATACGGCTGACATGACTATCGAGATTGACGCGCACGCACGGCCAGTTGAGGCGCGCGGCGACCTGCTCGATATGGGTCGATTTGCCAGTGCCATGATAGCCTTGAACCATCACACGGCGATTGTGAGCAAACCCGGCCAGCAGCGCGAGCGTCGTGTTTTTATCAAACAGATAATCAGCGTCATAATCTGGCACATACTGATTGGGTTCAGTGAAAGCCGGAACTTCGAGGTCGGTGTCGATGCCGAAAATCTCGCGCACGGAAACCGTGGTATCCGGCATGTCTGGCATGGGGCCGGTGTGACTTTGATTGGCGTTTGTTTGATCAGAGGTCGTCATTATTTTCTCCCAGGTCGGCCCGCGAACTTCATGCGCGCCAAGTGTTACCAAATAAAATGCTTTAACAAAAGCCGGAGGCTTTTAAATATTCATGGGCCTTTATGACGCGTTGCAGGCGTTCTTCGTGTTTGCGATCGCCACCATTTGCGTCGGGGTGGAGTTTTTTGACCAATGATTTAAATGCGCCACGCACATCTTCTGCGGTGGCCGCCGCATCAAGATCGAGGATATCGAGCGCCCGTTTTTGTCCGGTGGATACGCGGCGCCCGCGTACGGTTTCGCCGGCGACCGGTCCGGCATGGGTCATAATTTCGAGCGGGTCTTCAAATTGCCAGCTACCTTGTGCGCCGCGGCGTGCGCCCAGCGACCATGTGGGCCGGTGTCCGGTGGTTGCGCCGGTGCGATATTGCTCGACATCTTCCGCGCTC
>DKNW01000047.1:23285-26133 GCA_002469805.1 Rhodobiaceae bacterium UBA7378 | reverse complement strand
TTTCCATACAACTGCGCGTGTGCGCATGTTTAAGGATTTATAATGAATTATATCGACACGCAGACTGCGTCTGCTCCAAATAAGGCAACAACTCCTACATCTTTGGCTTTATTAGAAGATAAGTCCTCGCGCACCATGCCTATCGCGTCTAAGAAGATAAACAAAACGATAGAAATTATTACCATTCCACCACTTTTGGATAGTCAGGTTGTTCATCTCAATATTGGTATTGAACTAGATGAGCATCTGATTTGTAATATTCTCTCTGACGTTTATCAGCATGTGCGTATCACTGAGATTAATAGCCAAGCTGATTTGGCAGCGCTAGTCGCCAGACACCCCGACCTTGTGTTTTCCGGCGTAAAGTATTTTGATTTTGATGGCCAGCAATTATGGCTAAATGATTATCTGGATCAGCATGGCATCGCCTACATAGCCTCAAACCGGAAAGCACTGGATGGCGAATTTGATAAAGGTAATGCCAAAAAGTTGATGCAAAAAGCAGGGCTTGCTACCGCTGATTATTTTACTACTGAGCCGGATGAGCACCCAACAGAATCCTCTATTCTCATAGCATTTCCTCTCTTTGTTAAACCCGTCGCTGGTGGTGATAGTCAAGGTATTGATGCTAACTCTGTCGTCAACGACTTTGCCAGTTTTCAGGCAAAAGTTGCGGATATCTGGAAGACACAACATTCCCGTTCGTTGGTTGAGACGTATTTATCCGGCAGAGAATATAGCGTTGGTATTTTTGAGGACTACTCTAGTGGTACACTCACCGCTATGCCGATAGAGATTATCGCGCAGAAGAATGAAAATGGTCAACGTATTCTCGATTTTGACATTAAACGCTTTGATTCCGAGCAAGTGATTGCTGTGAAGAACCCAACGATTCACACGCAACTCTCAACGCTTGCTAAAGCCGCCTTCAGGGTATTGAATGGCAAAGCATTCGGGCGTATTGACATCAAAATGAATCATCAACACATTCCACATTTTATGGAGGCAAACCTTATGCCAGGACTTCGTAAAGGGTATTTCTATCGATCATGTGCAATGAATTTGGACCTAACCTATGAGCAGATGATTCTAAAGATTGCGAATAATGGCTTAACATCACCCCAATTATTGCTCACGCATAGTGAATATGATCGCTCAGTCTTGTAACGGTGAGGTTTGTGGATTCTGATTGTTGCATCCCCACCCGCTTGGCTCTTTGAAAAACAGAGGAACTTGTAAAATAAGGATTTTGTCTTTGTCGTAGGTTCGAATACCGTTTACCTGCCGGCACCATCATTGGCTGTTGTCCGTTTTTTCTGTTGATCGGAGAAAACAGCCATTTTTTAGAAAGTCTTCGACTTACAGCACTTTGATCGAGTATTAAGTTGGTGTACGAGATTCTAGGCTCATAAACTATTTATGCAGAAATTATGTGGTCCCTTTGAAATTTACAAATCCAGATGTTACCGCCGACGGCAAGCCGCGTGCCTGGATCGATTTGACCAAGCTCGAAACCCTTTGGTTCAACACGGGCACTTTATGCAATATCCAGTGCGAACATTGTTACATCGGATCAAGCCCGACGAATGATCGGCTGGTCTATCTAACGCTCGCCGACGTGCGTAGCTATTTGGATGAAATTGCAGATAAGGGCTTGGGGACACGTCAAATTGGTATCACGGGCGGCGAGCCCTTCATGAACCCTGATATTATGCCAATCATAGAATTGATTTTGGAGAGTGGCTTTAACCTGTTGGTGTTAACCAATGCCATGAAGCCAATGGAGCACAAACGGGATGCATTGTTGAACATGCATTCGCGTTTTGGAAGCCAGATGGTGCTGCGCATTTCGATCGATCATTATATCAAAGCCAAGCATGAAGAAGAACGCGGCGAAAACACATGGGAGCCCATGGTGAAAGGGCTTCAATGGCTGTCTGCGCACGGCTTCACCATCGACGTCGCGGGCCGCACGCAATGGAACGATAATGATCAAGAGTTGCGTCGTGGTTTTGCCCGCTTATTTAAAACATTGGACGTGAATGTGGATGCTCAAAATCCAAAGGAATTGATGCTATTTCCCGAAATGGATGAGTGCGCGCCAGTGCCCGAAATCACTACTGAATGCTGGGGTATTTTGAACGTAGACCCTGGCGATATGATGTGTGCGACTTCGCGCATGGTGGTAAAGCGCAAAGGTGCCGACAAACCGGTTGTGCTGGCCTGCACGCTATTGCCGTATAAAGAAGAATTTGAAATGGGCACGACGCTCAAGCAAGCCAGTGGACGGGTAAAATTGAACCACGCACATTGTGCAAAATTTTGTGTTTTAGGTGGCGGAAGCTGTTCGGCTTAACCAGTCTAGCAACTGTTTTTGGGCCGAGAGCAAAGTCTTCTCAGCAGCCAGCTTTGCCTGCAGTCGAGGTAAGTCTTCCACCACATCTACATCTTGTTGTTCTGCCAGAAAATGAATTTTTACATTGAGTTGGTGGAGCTGGTAACTCAATTGCCGCAACGTCGTGTTCTCGCTATAGGTGACGCTAGTCCAGCACGATTGCGGAATGTCTACGCCGCCAGCAAATAAATAAAACCCGCCATCAGAACAGGGGCCGAGAACGACGGATGTCGGGTCTTGCGCGAGGCGCTTCTGCGTGTCTTCAAGCAGGCTGGGCGTTAATTGCGGGCTGTCGGTACCAATTAGTATGGCTGCGCCATGATTTTTGCGTAACCGGCTATAGACCTGATGCAAACGTGCGCCCAAATCGCCATCTCCTGTCCAAAAATGCGGCAACTTCTTCCATTGTGGCAGGTCCAGCCCTTCGGCTTCTGCGACGGCCCAATACGGGCG
>DKNW01000047.1:0-22975 GCA_002469805.1 Rhodobiaceae bacterium UBA7378 | reverse complement strand
CTGCGACGGCCCAATACGGGCGGATAGCGTTGGGTAAAGCCAGCGCGAGCTGCTCAATTGCCAGCACACTCAAGTGATAGAATTGCTCTGCTTCCGCCTTGCCAATGCTCGCGGCCAAGCGTGTTTTCACCGGCGAAAGCGCTGCAGTTTTTGCAAAAATTCCCAAGCCAACTTGGTCGATCGTGAGGCGCGCGCGCTCTATTGGCATTTCACGCTCATCAATTGTTTGATCCACAAATACTGATGCAGCAGTGTGGTTCTGAGCCAGCCATTTTGCTGATATTTGCGCGCACTCGTGGTCAGCTTTGCCGGTACGCGGTTGAGTTTGACGCCGGCTTTATGGGCCTGCCAGACGAACAAATGGTCTTCCCCATAAGGCGCTGTTTCGGGGTATGCACCTATGGCTTCAAATAGCTGTTTTTCGATGCAAAATCCTTGGTCGCCAAAGGGGCAACCAAAAAATCGGGCGCGCATATTGGCTCCCCAGCTATTTATTTTCATAACCCAGCCGCCGCCCGCAAAAGCCAAATCGAAATAGTGTAAAGCCTTTGGCTTATCGGCAATGGCTTGTTGGAGCTTTTGCCAGGCGTCGTCGGGCAGACTGGAATCGGCATGCAGAAACCATAAATAGGTGCCCGTGGCTTTTGCTGCGCCTGCATTTAGGCTCGCCGCACGGCCCGCTTCTTGCGACAGGATAATTTCTATGGCGGAACCAAGCGAATGAAATAGGGCAGTCGGCTCTGGCTCCTGTGCTGCCATGGGAATAATAACCGAAAACGAAACGGCTACGCGCATAGCACTTCCATTAGTTCGCGCTTTGGCCCTGGGATGTTTGCAGGTGGGGTAAGCAAAGCGGTGGCGAGCGTTTCGCGGTAACTTGCTTCGGCTTCGGGCAGCGGCGTTTCGAGCAGGGCTAGCATCAATTCTTTGGCTTGGCTCAGGCTTTCGGCAAAGCGCGATATTACATCTGCGACGCTGACGTGCTGACTTGGGTCCTCCATCCAGCAATCATAATCTGTGGCAATGCCAATGGTCGCATAACAAAGCTGGGCTTCGCGGGCCAGAAAGACCTCCGGCACATTGGTCATGCCAACGAGGTCACAACCGGCGGCGCGAAAAAAATTGCTTTCGGCCTTGGTGCCGAGACGCGGGCCGTCCACCCCTGCATAGGTCTTGTTTATGTGAACAGGAAGGCTCATCTGTGCAGCTTTGCTTACGATCCATTCCGTCATATTTGGGCAAACGGGCTCGGCGGTGGAAACATGGGCGGCGACCCCCCCACCAAAGAAAGTGCGTTCGCGATTGCCTTTCACAAAATCAAAATATTGTGCGGGAATAGCAAATTCACCTGGATGAATTTCCTCGCGCAGGCTGCCTACAGCCGAAAAACCAAGCACTTGCCGCGCTCCTAGTTTTTTGAGCGCGAAAATATTGGCGCGGTAATTTACTTCATGGGGCAAAAACTCATGGTCTCGACCGTGGCGCGGCAAAAACAGCACTTCGCGATTGCCATATTCGGCTTTGACGACCGGAGCGGACGGGGCTCCGAAAGGCGTGGTGATATTAAGTTCTTCTTTTACGTTGAGGCCATCTATTTCATACAGGCCTGTTCCACCAATAATTGCTAACATTTTTCTTTTGCTCCCCTGCAGATGGCAAGCACCAGCGAGCCATTGCGTGCATGTTAATGTAGGTTTAAGTCAGCCTCCACATACAAATATCATCACAGTCTAATGTAATTAGGTGTAAGGGATTTAGGCATGAAAGAAATAGAGGCGGGCGCTATTTGCGAGGTCGAGGTATGCGGCAAAGACGCCACCGCCGCAGCCGGGACGGGCGATAAAAAATAGAACGGCATCAACAAGCAAGCCACTATTATTAAATGATGGAAAGTGGTCAGATCTTCTCGATCGCACCATTAGCTTACCAAATTTGGCGCGTTAAAAGCGGGTCAGCTTCACCGGCAGTTGCGTATATCCATGCACGAAATTTGAGTGCACGCGCGATGGCGGCCCCATAACCTCGATAGATTTGAACCTGTCCAGCATCTCTTCCCAGAGAATTCGCAACTGCAGTTCACCAATCCTCAGCCCCAGACAGCGGTGGATGCCGAAACCGAAGGACATATGGCGGTTGGCATTGTGCCGGTCGAGGTCAATTCTTTCAGGGTCCGTAAACATGTCAGTGTCGTAATTACCCGACAGGTACCACATGACAACCTTATCGCCCTTTTTGATTAGCTTGCCGCCAAGCTCCGTGTCTTGCAGGGCCGTGCGACGCATATGAGCAAGCGGTGTTTGCCAGCGAATAACTTCGCTCACCATTTGTGGGATGAGGCTTCGATCAGCCCGCAGTCTTTCGATCTGCTCGGGAAATTTGCTGCCCCCGTAAATGCTAGCAGTCATCGAATTGCGTGTGGTGTCATTGCCACCGACAATCAGCAGTAGAATGTTTGCAAGATAGGCCTGTGGTGCCAGATTGCTGGTGTTCGGGTCGTGGGCCATCATCGAGATGAGGTCAAATTTCGGATCTTCTTTGACACGCTGATTATGCAGCTTCGTGAAATATTCAAGACACTCCATCAACTCGGCAATGCGGGCTTTTTGATCGACAATCAGCTCAGACCCTTCACTTGCCGTTGCAATGTCAGACCAGCGGACCAATTTGTGCCTGTCCTCAAACGGGAAATCAAACAGCGTTGCCAGCATTTGTACCGTTAGCTCTATCGATACATGCTCCACCCAGTTAAAGGTCTCGCCCTCAGGCAAACTGTCCAATACGCGCGCCGTACGCTCACGCACGAGGTCTTTAAAGCTGTCAATTGCCGGTGGCGAAGCGATAGGCTGCACGGCTTTGCGTTGCGGCGTGTGCCGCGGTTGATCCATGGCAATGAAGTTTTCCAGCTGGAAATCATTGTCTGGATCGTTCTGGATGGCGTCGTCAATCACAATACCGCCAAGCGCTGCCGCCGAAGAATAAATATTATGACTGGTATCTACGGTCATAATATCCTCGTAGCGCGTTACCGACCAATAGGCACCCAAGGCGCTATCGGCACAATAGTGAACCGGATCGTCGCGGCGCAATTTTTTGAAAATATCAAATATCGACCCGTCAACAAAATGCGCCGGATCAGCGACGTGCAGATAATCAAGATCTGCGCTCTGTGCTGCAATGCTCATAATTATATCTCCCCCTGGATAATTATGATCGCGTGATCGGCAAATTGTCAAATTTGTCCAAAGGCAAAATGCTAAATCTGTCCACAAGTCGCGCGCGCATTTGGGAGGAGTTTTCTGTTTACACCGGCGCGAGGGCTGGTAGTTTTAGGCCAGTAATGTGCCATTTTTTGTCCAGGGAGAAACCATGCCAGAGAGTAAAAATCCGGAAACAATCGTCTTGCATGCAGGCTGGCGAAGCGATCCAACGACAGGCTCGGTGGCCGTCCCAATTCATCAAACAACCAGCTATCAGTTTAACAGCACAGAGCACGCCGCCAGCTTGTTTGCTCTGTCTGAATTGGGGAATATTTACACCCGTCTGCAAAATCCGACATCGGATGTACTTGAACAACGCATCGCCGCGCTTGAGGGCGGTGCGGCGGCGTTGGCAGTGGCATCGGGGCAAACGGCGTCTGCCTATGCTGTGCAAAACCTTGCCCGCGCGGGCGACAATATCGTGTCGTCCACCGATCTTTATGGCGGCACGTGGAATTTGTTCGCCAATACCATGAAAGATATGGGCATCGAGGTGCGCTTTGTCGATCCCGAAAACCCGCAGAACTTCGCTGATGCTGTCGACGAAAATACGCGGGCGTTTTATGCCGAAACCCTACCGAACCCGAAACTGCAAGTGTTCCCGATTGCCGAAGTTGCCGCGATCGGTCGCGAACATGGCATTCCGTTAATTATGGATAATACGGCCGCGCCGGTTATTTGCCGGCCGCTGGATCATGGTGCGGCGATTGTCGTCTACAGTTCGACCAAATATCTTGGCGGGCATGGCACATCAATTGGCGGCCTGATCGTAGATGGTGGTAATTTTGACTGGCAGGCGGCGGGCACGCGCCAGCCCACGCTCAATACACCCGATCCTTCTTATCACGGAGCTGTCTGGAGCGAAGCAGCAAAACCGCTGGGACCGATTGCCTATATTCTGAAGGCGCGCACGACGTTGTTGCGTGATTTGGGCGGCGCGATGAGCCCGTTCAATGCATTTATGTTTCTGCAAGGTATGGAAACCGTGCCGCTGCGCATGCGGGCACATTGCGAGAATGCGCAAAAAGTCGCCGATTGGCTGGCAGGTCAAGAAAGTGTTTCTAAGGTTATTTATCCATCATTGATGGATGCACCGATGAAAGCGCGTGCCGAGGCCGTTCTTAAAGGCGGCTACGGTGCGCTGATGGGCTTCGAACTGGCCGGTGGTGCCGAGGCGGGACAGCGGTTTATCGATGCACTCGAGATGCTTTATCACGTAGCTAATATTGGCGATGCACGCTCGCTTGCCATTCATCCGGCTAGCACCACGCACAGTCAGCTTAGTGCTGAAGACCAGATGGCGTCAGGGGTGACGCCGGGCTATGTGCGTCTGTCCATCGGTATCGAACATATTGATGATATTTTGGCGGATCTCGACCAAGCATTGAAAGCTGTTTAGCCCATGTCACCGGCCTGAATGTCGGGCGCGGTGACCGTTTCTTTTCTGGTTATTTCCGGTCGTGCAAGAAATGGCACGAAAATCAAGAACGCGCCTGCACCCATGATAAGAAACGCCCAGCCAAGTCGGGTGAAATTGCCATCGCCTGCGATTGTGCTGGCGAGAAACGGCCCGATGGCGGCCCCGAACAGGCCACATGCTGCAAACACGGTCGTCAGTCGACCTTCGATATCTAAGCGTGCGACAACGCCAACAACGAATGGGTCGTTGATATTTGTGAAAAAGCGAAGCAGGCAAAAGCTGATAATAAACGCCAAAGGCGTGGCGAGATGCGGCAGGGCAAAGCCCAGCAGCAGAACGGTGCTCCATGCTACGAAAATAGGTCGCACGCTGCCAAATCGGTCACCAGCAGTTGCCGCTAGCGCTGCGGCTATGATGCCGATAACCAGACTTGCCGCAAACATTTGACCGACCTGTGTCATGTCGAGGCCGACCTGCAGCGCCATGCGCTCGGTAAAGGTCCAATGCGCGGCGGCAGCAGCGCTTAAAATAATGGCAAATATGGCTACGCGTCCGGCATCTCTGCGCAAGGCTGGGCTGGGCGTGCCGGTCACTGGGCCGCGCGCCGGCAGCAGTAAAAACACTGGCGAGATCAAAACGGTGACGCTGCCCAGCAAGGCGTAGGCTCCGGCCAGTTGATACCGTGCGATGATGGCGGGTAAAACCAGATATAAAACCGAGGCCAGTAACGCATCAATCAGGTAAATGAAGGCGGTGAGGCGTTCGGGTACACGCGCCAATGAAATGGTTGCGGCCAGTACACCCGCTATACAGCCAGCGCTAATGCCCGCAATGAAGCGTTCGGCGAAAAACAGCGTCGGCGCGAGTGTGAAAGCTGATGATATTTGGGTCAAGCCAAGCGCGATAGCCGCCACAAAAGCCAGCCGATTGCGCGGCACCTTATTTATAAAGGCCGCGCTTGTCGCTGCCGCAAGTGCCATACCGAGAATTTCGACCGAGCCGACATAACCGACATTGGCCAGCGTGAAGCCCCTATAGTCGACCAGTGCGCCAAGAATAATCGGCAACACGGTGAGCGACTGGTAGGCAATCAAACCAGCCAAGCTGCAGGGAATGACAAGATTTCGAAGTGGATACATCATGATTGCCTATTCGTGCGCAAACATAAGTGATAGACTAATCTTTGTGTTGATCCGTGTCGTTTGCAGAAGACGGATTTCGTCGTACTATTCGCCTTACTATAGGTAGCGGAGGTTTTGTCAATGTCGAATAAAAGTTCGAAGTCTGAACCGATGGACGGGCATGACGCGCCCAATGTCGTTCCATTTGAAAAGCCGAAAAAGAAGATTACGCAAGATCAGTTCGACGTCGAATGGTTTTACGACGAAGCAGAGTTTTTCGGCTCTTGGATGGACGAATTTGACTGGTAACGCCCCTGTTTAGAGAAGCGTATCAGAGCCAGGTTTTAGACCAGTTCCAATGCCATCAAAATCAGACACACAGCTGATGCAATCCAGACAATCGTGCGCAAATGCGTAATACCTGAAAGATAAATAAACAGATACGCGATCCGTAGCCCTAGCCATATAGCGGCAAGTTCTACTGTTTGTGCGTTCATCATGACGGACAACAGTGCGAGGGTGAAAAATACCGGCAGGCTTTCCAGCAGGTTTGCAGCCGCGCGTTTCGCGCGCTCAGCCGAAATGGGCATATTGTCGATGGCCTTATCGCGCGGGCCAGCCAGATATGACAGATTCACTGCGCCTGACATAAGGGCGATCGTGCTTGGCAGCGTCACCTGAATGAGCAACCACAAACTCGTAAAAAGAATTATCTCCAGCATAAAGTCCTCCTTTGTCACACAACGAATCGAACATACGCTGTATTAATGCCTATAAATTAAAGCACAAAAAGTGCAGCGTGTATCGCGCACCGTGCCAGAAAGAAAGGCGAGTTTTTGGGTAATAAAGCGCAATCTCCGACGTCAGAGGCTGATCTCCCGCATATCGGCGATATGGTGACCCCTGATTTTTTACATCAGATCCGCGAGCACCTTGGGCGTGAAGACAAGGTTGCGTTGCTGGCGTCTATTGATGACGTTCACGAGTCTGATGTTGCAGAGATCATTACGCTCCTCTCGCACGATCAGCGCGCTAGTTTCATGCGCCTTATTGGAACGGATATTCCCGCGCCAGTATTTGCTGAGCTTGATGACGGGGTGCGGGATGAAGTTGTCGAGCATATCGATATCGACACGCTCGTCGCTGCTGTTCAGGAGTTGGACAGCAATGATGCCGTGTTCGTGCTGGAAGATTTGGATAGTGAGGAACAGCAGGAGGTTCTGCAGAAGATTTCGCCCTCCGACCGGGCGCTGCTGGAGCGCGCGCTGGAATTTCCCGAAGACAGCGCCGGGCGTCTTGCACAGGCCGAATTCGTCGCTGTGCCGCCATTCTGGACGGTTGGGCAAACCATAGACCACTTGCGCGAAAGCGACGATCTGCCAGCGCATTTTCTGGAAATACTTGTAGTCGATCCGCGCCACCAGCCTGTCGGAGTCGTGCATTTGTCAGAGGTTTTGCGGACTAAACGCCCGACCATTATGCAGGATCTCATCAATGATGATTTCACTGTGATTGATGCCACCGAAGACCGTGAGAATGTCGCGCATTTGTTCGAGCGCTATCATCTCGTGAGCGCGGCGGTGGTCGACGAAGATCGGCGGTTGCTCGGCGTTATCACGGCTGACGATGTGTTCGAGGTTATTACCGAAGAGGCCGGCGAAGACATTTTGCTTCTGGGTGGTGTGGGCGATGAAAATGTCAGCGACAGCGTTATTGAAGCTGCGCGCGGCAGATTTTCATGGTTGTTTGTAAATCTCCTCACAGCAATTTTTGCCTCTCTTGTTATTGGCCTATTTGATGGCTCGATCGAACAGATGGTGGCGCTGGCCGTGCTCATGCCAATCGTCGCGTCGATGGGCGGCAATGCCGGCACACAAACTTTGACGATTACAGTGCGCAGCTTGGCGACACATGAAATTTCGGCGCTGAATGCCGCGCGGGTTGTATATCGCGAATTGGGCATTGGCATGTTGAACGGCGTTTTATTCGCCGTCGTAACTGGTTTTGTCGGCACGTTATGGTTCGGTGACCCCATGCTGGGTGTTGTGCTGGCGGCGGCAATGATTGTAAATTTAATTGTGGCGGCACTCGCTGGTATCTTGATCCCGCTTGGTCTGGACCGCGCTGGCATTGACCCTGCTGTAGCGTCGAGTGTATTTGTAACGACTGTGACTGACGTTGTCGGTTTTCTTGCGTTTCTTGGTTTTGCGACGCTATTTCTTTTGGGTTAATGGTCACCATGCGCCACATTGCGACGAGACATATATCCGCACTCATGCTCGTGTTGGGCCTTGTTTTTTGTCCAGTTCTAACTCCTATCCTTATATCTACGCCGGCGTATGCCGACTGGCGCGACGGGACCAGCTTGCCAACAGCTGTATCTGACGCCGTAGCAGCATCAATTGATGACGGGCTTTATGTCATGAGCGGCGCGCCTGGACGGGGCTTGCGCCAGTTCTTCGAGTTTTACGACACACAAAACGACGGCTGGCGACCGTTGACGCCCATGCCCGCGAGTTTGTGGCGGTTTTCATTAACATCCGGTAACGGCCAGCTATACGTCACCGGCGGACGCGATCAAGCCACGGGCGATTTGTCGCCGGGTGTCTGGATGTACACGCCGCAAAGTGCCATTTGGGTGGAATTGCCGGCCCTGCCAGATCCTCGCGCGGGACATGCCAGTTTCTTTGCCGATGGCCATGTGTATCTTATCGGCGGTGTCGGGGCCAATAGTACACAAGTGGTGCGTTATGTGTCGCGGGCAGGGCGCTGGGAAAGTGTCGGTGCGCCGATGCCAGTGCCAGTTGCGAATGCTGCATGGACCAGAAAAGGCGATCAGCTAATCATTGCGGGCGGCGTGCGCCCTGATGGGCGTGATACCAAATTCGTACAGACGTTTAATATAAAAACTTTGAAATGGGCACGCTTGGCAGACTTACCCCAGGCTTCAAGCGGGGGTGCGCTCGGGGTGGTAGGCGATGCGCTTCATTATGCAGGTGGGTTTAGCCAAGCGCAGCAAATGGTATTGGCCCGCCATGTGGGGCTGGCGGAAGGGGCGTGGCGTGATTTAGCCGAGATGCCCCAAGGCCGTCATCAGATGGCCTATGCAGGTGATGGCGAACGCCTGTTCATAATTGGCGGTGCGCTGGGTGGTGGGTTTTATTCCCTGTTTACCGGATCAAACCGTGTTCACGTTTTCACAAAAGACACGCCCTGACGCGCAATTAATTTTGTTTTGCCTGGTGTGTGGCATAAACTGGATTCATGACCGTTCATCTTGTTAAATTATGTGTCGGTGCCGATGATATTGACGATCTGGTGCAGTGGCAAAATCACATGCAGAAGACCTATGGCAAGGTGTTTCACACAACGCGCATGGTGCCGCGCCGGGTTCCGGATCTGCTTGAGAACGGGTCGATTTACTGGGTCATAAAGCGCCAGATACGCGTGCGGCAAGTGCTTACAGATATTGAAGAATTTGTCGATGACCAAGGTATTCGACGGTGCCATTTGCATCTGAATCCAAGCCTTGTGACGACACGTTTGCAGGCGCGGAGGCCGTTTCAGGGATGGCGATATCTGACACCGCAGGATGCCCCGCCCGATATGCCGACTGATGTCGAAATTGACGATGACATGCCCGAAGACATGCGCCATGAGTTATCCGATATGGGCCTGTTATAGGTGTGGAGATAGCCGCAAATATTGCCATCTAGCGCGCGGCCATATTGTCGATCAACCGCACGTCCCCAAGGCGCGCGGCGATCAGCGCGCGGCGGCTTGTTGTCTCGGGTCCAAGCGCATCAAGCGTGTCTGCATCTCGAATACATGCATAATCGACAGTTGAAAATCCGGCTTCCAAAAGCGCGGCGCGTGCGTGCGCGCTAGCTTCTTCAGGCGGATGCGGCGACCCGGCCAACTGTTCGAGTATATGGTTCAGATGAGCGGCAATGGCGCGTTGATCGCGCGTCAGATATGCATTTCGTGACGACATGGCGAGCCCATCTGCTTCGCGAATAATCGGGCCGCCGATAATTTCTACCGGAATATTCAAGTCGCGGACGATGCGCCGAATGACAAGTAATTGCTGATAGTCTTTTTCGCCAAAAATCGCGACATCTGGCAATACTTGAAGCAACAGCTTGGTGACCACAATGCCAACGCCGCCGAAAAAGTGCGGGCGTTCGTCTGTTTCCAACCCTAATGCGGGGCCAGCAACTGCCATTGATGTGGCAAATCCAGATGGATACATGTCGCTAGCCGACGGTGCATAAACAACGCTTGCGCGTGTCGTTGACAGTTTTTCCAGATCAGCTGCCTCGTGTCGGGGATAGGTGTCGAGATCTTCATGCGCTGCAAATTGTGTTGGGTTCACAAAAATCGAGACAATCACCGTATCGACCTTCTGGCCGATCTCGTTAACCAGCGACAAATGACCTTCATGCAATGCACCCATTGTGGGCACAAGCCCAATGCGGTGCCCGTTTGCCCGCTGCGCCTTAATATGGGCGCGCAAATCATCAACATGACGCAGAAGGGTGATGTCTTTCATGGTAATTATGGCGTTTCATGTCCGTTGCGGTCATCGACGATATAAGACGCGCTGATCCCGCCATCGACGCGGTGAACGCCGCCAGTTTGCCATCCCGCCGCATCGCTAAGTAAAAACGTCACCAGCGCCGCCACTTCTTCGGGGCGACCAAGACGCCCCATTGGAATGTGACGTCGGCGCATGTCCCATTTTTCGGGCGTGTTGAAATAGTGTTGGGTGCGGTCGGTCAAAACGGGGCCAGGGGCGACGCAGTTGGCGCGAATATTGTCGCGGGCGTAGCGCATGGCAATTTCCCGCGTCATGGCTTCGAGCGCGCCCTTGCTCGTCGTGTAAGCGATTTGGGCATTTGCCGAGGCGCTGTGAGCCACTACGGAAGACAGCGTTACGATGGCCCCTTGGCCTTGCGACATGAATATGGGCAACACATATTTACACGCCAGAAACGCGCTTGTGACATTCGCATCCAATGTCCGGCGCCAGCTATCTAGCGGTGTCGAGACCGGATCTGTGTCATCATCTGTCAATATGGCAGCGTTGTTGACCAATCCATCAAGCGTGCCCATGGTTGTCGCAATGTCTGTAACCATGGTGGCGACGGCTGCTTCATCTGTTAAGTCGGCAGCAAATGGATGCGCCTGCGCGCGCAAAGCTTCGGGTAAGGCATCACGTGCGGCGTCCGCAAGGCTTTGCGTGCGCTCACATACGGCGACGACGGCGCCGTTTTCTGCCGCTGATACAGCCATGGCACGCCCTAAACCGCCATTGGCTCCCGTGATTAAAATTTTTCTGTCTTTTAAATTCATCCGTGTATCCTAACGCCGGTAAATGCCGCCAGACAGCAAAATCGGTCGGCGATTTGGGCGGTGGGAAAATGCAGTCAAACTCTGGAATCGGGTTTATACTGTCAGACGCTGAATTTAAAGGTGTTTTTAATGAGCGAGCAGGCGGAAACTGTATCGGGAAGCGCAACCCACGCGCCGTATGTAATTGTTGTCGGCAATGAGAAGGGGGGGTCGGGTAAAACCACCACCGCTATGCATGTAACGGCGGCCCTACTTAATGAAGGGTTCCGCGTTGGCACGCTTGATCTGGACGTTCGACAACGATCATTTTCACGATATATCGAAAACCGAAAAATATGGGTTGGGCGCCGCGATGTGGCAATGCCGGAGCATTTCCCGTTGGAAGAGTTTGCGTTTAATGATATTTCCGCGCGCCAGCGTGCCGAGCAGGAGCAGTTTGTTGCTGCCATGACGCATTTACGCGCCGGCAATGATTTCATCGTGGTTGATAGCCCGGGGTCGGATTCGTATCTATCGCGGCTTGGGCATGCAGCGGCGGATACGCTCATCACTCCGATTAATGAGAGCTTTGTAGATTTTGATCTGCTGGCAAAAGTTGACCCCGACGATCTGTCAATCACCGGGCCCAGCATCTATTCCGAAATGGTCTGGTCGTGCCGTAAAGCGCGCGCGCAAGCAGACGGCGGCAGCATTGACTGGGTTGTCGTGCGCAACAGAACAAGTCACATTCATGCGAAAAACCGCCAAAGGGTGGAAACGGCGCTTGATCAATTGGCCTCTCGACTTGGCTTTCGTCAGGCGGCGGGTCTTTCGGAGCGTGTGATCTTTCGCGAAATGTATCCGGCAGGCATTACGCTACTGGACCTGACCGATGAAGAAGCCAACACCAATCTCACCATGTCGCATGTCGCCGCGCGCGCTGAAGTACGGGCGTTGGTTTCTGCCCTCGACCTGCCGGGCGTGTCGCTCTAATGGGATTTCTAGTGCTGGGTCTTGTTAGCCTTCTCGCGCTGTTTTTGGTGGTGCTGCTTGCCGCGCGTTTATCGGCGCGCCATCTACGTATTCTCGTTCTGGTCACTTTGTTTATTGTGCTCGGGAGCGGGCTTGTCTTGTTGGCACTGGCTGGGCGGTATGGGCTTGCCGCGCCGCTGGGTTTTATCATGCTCTGGTTGGTGCGCTTGTGGCGGGTGATGCGCGAAGGCACACCAACGGCCGGTGCGGGGGATGCACGTTCAGGTAAAACCGCACCGCGCGTGACCCCCATGTCGGTTGCCGAAGCGCGCGAGGTGCTAGGGGTTGATGCAACAGCTAGCACAGAGGAAATCGAAGCCGCATATCGCGACTTGATCGTTAAAAATCACCCTGACCATGGCGGAACTGACTGGATTGCCGCGCAACTCAATCAAGCGCGCGACACATTGCTGGACCGCTCTTAACACCCATCTAGGGTGCAATTGGCAGGCAGCCGGTTTTCATGCTCGTAAGCTGCGCACACAGCGTGACCGCTTGGGCTTGTGATAGATTTACAAAACGCGCGCGATACATTTTTTTCCCTTTGAGTTGAACCGTTTCAGTGCGTGCGTCAGCCATTTGCAGGCGACCGCTCAAAATTTCATTTACCTGTTTCAACTGGCGTTCTGCGTCACCGAGTGCAACGAAAGACCCAACCTGAATTTTCCATTTTTCTACTAGCGCCTCAGCCGGATCAGGCGTTTCGGGGCGCGCAAGCGGCGAAGCCCGTGCAATTTGTGCGACGGGTTTTTGTCCGGGTCTCTTGCGCGGGCGGATATTTTTAGCCAACCGGCTGTCCGATCCGATTTTTAGCCACGCATGCGCAGGAGCGGTTCTGGGTCGTTTCATGCCGGTCGGTGCGGCCGCGGCCCTTGGCAGACTGGTTTTCAGAAGGCGGCGCACTTGCGCGTCACGCGATTTGGCGCTACGTCCGCCCATCACAACAACAATCAGCCTTTTGTCGCCGCGTTCGACAAGATTGACGATGTTATAGCCTGCGGCGCGAATATAGCCGGTTTTCATCCCGATGCTGCCCTTTAACGAGCCGAGGAGCCGGTTATGGCCTGAAATACGCCGTCCATTATAGACAAGATAGCGCTGCTTCCAGAGCGGATTAAAGGCGGGGAAATCGTCAATTGCGGCCTTTGCGAGTCGGGCGATATCGCGTGCCGAGCTTTTCTGCCGCCAGTTAAAAAGCCCGGACGCATTGACGAAATTTGTATCAAACATGCCTAGTTTACGCGCTGTTCTTGTCATGCGCTTGGCAAATTTCGCCTCACTGCCGGAAATATGCTCCGCCATTGCGGTCGCTACATCATTTGCCGATTTTACGACGAGTGCTTGCAGGGCTAGGCGCGCAGAAATGGTCTCACCGGGGCGAAAGCCCAACTTGCTTGCTGGTTGGGCCGCGGCATGGCGCGAAATTTTGATGGGTGTGTCCGGTTTCATGCGGCCCGCCCGAATTTCCTCAAATGCCACATAAACCGTCATAATTTTGGTAAGAGAGGCGGGGTATCTGTTTTGCTCGTCTCGGTAATATTGCAAAACGCGCCCGCTATGTGCATCCACGACAATCGAGGCGTATTTCGGCGAAGCGGCGGCGGGCTGAAACCCTGCCGCCAACATTAAACTTGCGAAAAACACAATTGATATGCGCAACATAGCGTGACTCACCTGACTGAAAATACAGGTTAACAAGACAGCTTGTGTTTCGAAACAGCAAACCTATCTTACATATAGGGTCGTGACGCAGGCATGCGGCATGGTTTCCCTTGATGCAACAGGAAAAATCGGGCCAGAATACATTTATGGAACACGCGAAACGATATTTAGCTGTTCAAATGGCTGGTCCATCAGGGGCGATCTCTGGCCCGTCAGACGATAAGGCTGGCCCGCCTGATGGCGGCGATGATGGTAC
Organism: Rhodobiaceae bacterium UBA7378; assembly: GCA_002469805.1. Lineage (GTDB taxonomy): Bacteria > Pseudomonadota > Alphaproteobacteria > RS24 > RS24 > UBA7378. The sequence goes on along the minus strand of DKNW01000047.1, from coordinate 8,893 downwards.
GGGAACAGGTACTATTACGCGTACCCGTACTAAGACCAAAAAGCCGTCCATGTATAAGGTCTTGTTGCTTAATGATGATTACACGCCAATGGAATTTGTCGTGTATGTCTTGCAGCGTTTTTTTTCAAAGAGTGCCGAAGATGCAACCAAAATCATGTTGCATGTGCATCAGAATGGGGTGGGCATATGCGGTGTCTTCACCTATGAGGTCGCTGAAACAAAGGTGTCACAAGTCATGGATCTTGCCCGTCAGCATGATCATCCTTTGCAGTGCACGATGGAAAAAGATTGATATTAGTTAGGATAAGAACAGGAGCGTTAAGTGCCAGCATTTTCAAAAGAGTTAGAACAGGGTCTGCATCGGGCTCTTGTGCTCGCTAATGAGCGCCATCATGAATACTCAACGCTTGAGCATTTGCTTCTGGCTTTGACGGAGGATGGCGAAGCGGTTGCCGTCATGGAAGCGTGTGGCGTCGATTTGGAAAAATTACGCCATAATCTTACCGATTATATCGACAATGAGCTGACGGGCTTGATTATGGATGAGATTGAAGATTGCAAGCCGACGGCTGGCTTTCAGCGGGTCATTCAGCGGGCAGTTATTCATGTGCAATCATCGGGACGCGACGAAGTAACCGGCGCGAATGTTCTGGTTGCTATGTTTGCCGAACGCGAAAGCCATGCGGCGTACTTTCTCCAGGAACAAGAAATGACGCGCTATGATGCGGTGAACTTCATCTCGCATGGCGTCGCCAAAAAACCGGGGCATAGCGAAAGCCGGCCGGTAACTGGCGAGAATATGCTGGACGATGACGGGGCCCCTCTTGCCGCCGGAGAAGCGCTGGGTGCCTATTGCATTAATCTCAATGAGAAAGCCCGCGACGGGCGTGTCGATCCGTTGATCGGTCGAAGCAATGAGGTGGCGCGTGCCATTCAAATTCTGTGTCGTCGCAACAAAAACAACCCGCTTCTTGTGGGCGACCCGGGCGTCGGTAAAACAGCCATTGCCGAAGGTCTGGCGCGCAAAATCATTGAGGGTGATGTCCCAGATGTTTTGCAGGATAATGTTATTTACTCGCTCGATATGGGCGTTCTGCTTGCCGGTACGCGATATCGTGGTGATTTTGAGGAGCGCCTAAAGCAAATCATGGCCGAACTTGAAGATATGCCGGAAGCGATTTTGTTCATTGATGAAATTCACACCGTCATCGGCGCAGGCGCAACTTCAGGCGGTGCGATGGATGCGTCTAACCTGTTGAAGCCAGCCTTGCAAAGCGGGGGGCTGCGGTGCATGGGTTCCACAACCTATAAAGAGTTCCGCCAGCATTTTGAGAAGGATCGCGCCTTGGCCCGACGGTTCCAAAAGATCGATGTAAACGAGCCAAACGTGCCCGATACCATCAAAATCCTACAGGGGCTTAAAACTTATTTCGAAGAATTTCACAAGGTCCGCTATACCAATGATGCGCTGAAGGCGGCGGTGGAATTGTCGTCGCGATATATGGCGGACCGAAAATTGCCGGATAAGGCAATTGACGTGATCGACGAGGTCGGCGCATCGCAAATGCTTCTGCCCGCGTCTCGACGCAAGAAAACGGTTGGCGTGCGCGACATCGAAAAAGTTATCGCGACCATGGCCCGCATTCCGCCAAAAACTGTATCGAAAGACGACACCGAGAAATTGCGCGGTTTGGATGTCACGCTGAAGCGCGTGGTGTTTGGTCAGGATACAGCAATCGACGCGCTGGCAGCGTCCATCAAACTGTCGCGCGCAGGCTTGCGCGAAGCCGATAAACCTATTGGCAGCTATCTCTTTTCAGGCCCAACCGGGGTAGGTAAGACGGAGGTTGCGCGTCAGTTGGCATCGGCAATGGGGGTCGAGTTACTGCGCTTCGATATGTCGGAATATATGGAGCGGCACACTGTATCGCGCCTGCTTGGTGCGCCTCCCGGATATGTTGGTTATGATCAGGGTGGCTTGCTCACTGATGGTGTTGATCAGAACCCGCATTGCGTATTGCTGCTCGACGAAATCGAAAAAGCCCACCCGGATCTGTTCAATGTGCTGTTGCAGGTCATGGATCATGGCAGCTTGACGGACGCCAATGGACGCAAAGTCGACTTCCGCAATGTCATTCTCATTATGACGACAAATGCCGGTGCCGCAGATATGGCCAAGGCGCCGATGGGCTTTGGACGTGAGCGCCGTGAAGGGGAAGATACTGACGCGATTAACAAAATGTTTACGCCGGAGTTCCGCAATCGCCTGGACGCGACAGTGCCGTTTAACAACCTGCCGCCGGAAGTTGTGGTACGGGTGGTCGAGAAGTTTATTCTTGAGTTGGAGCTTCAGCTTTCCGATCGCAATGTCATCATTGAGGTAAATCGTGGCGCGATGGATTGGCTTGTGCAACAGGGCTACGATCCCCTAATGGGCGCACGCCCAATGGCGCGCATCATTCAGGAAAACATCAAAAAGCCGCTGGCCGACGAATTACTGTTTGGCAAGTTGCAGCATGGTGGCGTGGTGCAGGTCAGTCAGGACAAAAAGAAAGGGCTGTCGATCAAGCTGAAGTCTGGGAAATCCGGCGGCAAGAGCGGCAAACCGAGCGAAAAGGTTACGTAAGTGCGGCGCGGATACGCCTAGCAATCTCTGCTAACTCATCCATGTCGGCCATTTGCGTGCCATGGCCGAGCATTTCCAGCCCCTCATGGCGCGGGATAATGTGCATGTGGTAATGCGGTACGGTTTGGCCGGCAGCTGATCCATTAAGTTGGGCAACCATGAAGCCGGGTGCCTGCATCGCGTGTTGGACCGCAGGGGCTAATTTATGCGCGGTAGACATAACGGCGGCGGCATCTTCGGGAGAAATGGTCAGGAAATTGGTCGACGCGGCACGTGGAATAACCAACACATGCCCAGGTGTTTGCGGCATGATGTCCATGAACGCTAGCGTCATCTCGTCTTCATACACGCGGATTGACGGCATTTCGTCCCTCAGAATACGGGCGAAAATATTTTGCGGGTCGTAGGCATCTGTTAGCTGCATAGCGAGGTCACTCCGGTGGTGTATCTGTCTTTTTGAACGGTGTGTGGCGGTTCAAGGCCAATATGTCATTGTCTACATATTGGCGCTCGCTTTCAAGGTAGTCGGCTACGGCGTCGCGCAGGCCCTCATGGGCGATATGGTGCGCAGAGTGGGTACGGTGCGGTGAATAGCCCCGTGCGAGCTTATGAGTGCCTTGTGCGCCCGCTTCAACCCGGTGCAGCTTGCGGCGTATGGCAAAATCAATCGCCTGATAATAACAAACCTCAAAATGTAGAAACGGGTGATCCTCGATACACCCCCAATTGCGCCCGAACAACGTATCACCACCGATAAAATTCAGCGCGCCAGCAATATATTTCCCCTCGCGCTTTGCCATGATCAGCAGAATGTCATTCGGCATGGTGGTATTAATCTGGTCGAAAAAAGCACGGGTCAGATATGGCGTTCCCCATTTCCGGTTGCCGGTGTCGATGTAGAAATTGAAAAAAGTATCCCAGTGTTCATCCGTCAGATCGCTGCCGGTGATCTGCTCGATTTCGATGCCGTTCTCGACAGCACGCGCACGTTCCTTTTTCAGATTTTTGCGTTTGCGCGAGGCGAGCGCGCCCAAAAACCCATCAAAATCGTCATAGCTATGATTGATCCAGTGAAACTGCTGGTCGGTACGCTGCAGAAAACCCAGATCGCCAAGTGTGTCCCACTGGGTTTCCGGCAGAAAGTTTATATGCAGCGACGAGGCTTCAAGGCGTTCGAGCAGGGTCATCGCGCCGCCGACCAACGCGTGTGAAATTGCATCTGCTTTGGTGGTATCGCGAATGAGCAATCGTGTGCCGGTCGCAGGTGTAAACGGTACAGCGCTCAGTAATTTCGGATAGTAGCGCCCGCCTGCGCGGTGAAACGCATCAGCCCATCCATAATCAAAAATATACTCACCCTGGCTATGGCTCTTCAAATACAGCGGCATGGCACCAAGGCTGTCTCCCGATGGGGTTTCGACAATAAGATGCTGGGGAAGCCAACCCGTATCGGCACATGCCGAACCACTTTCTTCGAGCGCTGTCAAAAACGCATGCGACACAAACGGGTTATAGTATGCGGTTTCAGGATTGGCGCAGGCGTCCCATTGCCCGGCATCATATTCGGCCAAACGCGAGACAACGCGAATAACGGGTGCTTCGATATCCCCCATTAGGTGATCTCAACAATGGCATCAATTTCCACGGCCCAGTTCATGGGCAGGCTAGCAACGCCAATAGCCGCGCGCGAATGGCGCCCTTGCTCACCGAATACATCGGCAAAAAGTTCAGACGCGCCGTTTATCACGGCTGGATGGTGGGTGAAGTCCGGCGTTGAATTCACATATCCGCACAGGCGAATAATGCGCGACATTTTCTGCCAATCGCCGTCAAGCGCGACTTTAATTTGGCCCAGAATATTAAGCGCGGCGAGCTGCGCAGCGCGTGCGCCGTCGTCGAGGTCGAGGTCATCGCCGAGCCTGCCGCAAATGGCACTGCCACTTGCCAGAACTGGGCCTTGGCCGGAGATAAAAATCAACCGCTCATGTGACAGATACGGAACATATGCCCCCAATGGCGGTTTAGGGCCGGGCAATACCAGCCCGAGGTCTTCTAGTTTTCGTTCTACATCCATTATCACCCGCCTTCCTCATCTAATTTAGGCCCGCAACTTCTCTGGTCCAATGCTTTTTTGTCGCGTTTTCTAAAACACCAGACTTACAGGCTGCGTCCTTTTTTAATCGCGCCACGGCCAAATTTGTTACGCAGGTTATCCATAGCTTGTTCGGCGGCTTTACGCCGACCTTTGTCGGGGTCGGCAAGGTCGGGCGGGTCAGCGTGCACAGCATCCACAAGGCCTGAAACGCCGATCCCAATTAGGCGAAACTTTGTGCCCGGCTTTTCGTTCAGTACGCGCGCCAGCAGTGTCTGACCGATTGAAAATATGGTGTCTGCCAGTTGGGTCGGGTCATTGACTGAGCGATTGCGCGTCAATGTCGTGAAGCTGGATGTTTTCAGTTTTAAAACAATGGTTGTGCCCGCAACGTTTTTTGCCTTGCACCGTTCGGCGGTGCGCTCGGCCAGCGCCCAGAGATGTTTTTCCAAGGCAGCACCAGCGATTAGATCTTCGGAGAATGTTGTCTCACTGGAAATGCTTTTGGCGACGGATTGCGGCACAATTTTGCGGTTATCTTCGCCGCGCGACAGGCGAGAGAGCCTAAGCCCGATGCTGTCATAGCGTTGTACGAGATCGCGCTCATCCATTTTTTGTAACTGGCCGATGCTGCGAATACCGTCGCGGTCGAGTTTCTTTTGCATAGATTTGCCAATGCCGTAAATCGTGCTGACGGGAAGTTCTGCCAAAAAGGAAACCGTCTCGGCCGCACCGATAATCGAAAAACCACGTGGTTTATCGAGATCGGAAGCGAGTTTTGCTAGAAACTTGTTATGGCTCAGGCCAACAGATACCGTAATGCCGACCTCCTTCTCAATCCGGTTGACAAGGCGCACCAGCGATTGCGCCGGTGGGCCACCGTGCAGGCGGTCTGTGCCGCGCAGGTCGAGAAACGCTTCATCAATCGATAGCGGCTCCACCAGCGGGGTAAAGCTGCGCATCAAATCCCGGATCTCGTATCCTGCTTTCTGATATTTCGCCATATCGGGCCGAATGATCACGGCCTCGGGGCATAGCTTTGTCGCTTGAAACATAGGCATGGCCGAATGGACACCTTTGATGCGGGCGATGTAGCAACATGTGGACACAACCCCGCGCCGACCCCCGCCAATGATGACAGCCTTATCTTGCAGCGCGGGATTATCGCGCTTTTCAATCGCAGCATAAAAAGCGTCGCAATCGATATGTGCCACGCCGAGTTGTATCAATTCAGCGTGGCGAACAAGGCGTGGCGATTTGCAGACCGGACAGCGGCGCTGTGATACCGCGAGGGACGCCGTTGCACCACAATCGCGGCACAGCGCGTCCTGACGTTCAGTATCCGGCTTGGGTGAGTTCCTGGCTGATCCAGTCATAGGCCTCGTTCCACACATCGATACGCGTTGTCGCCCCTTTTGCTGGGCCGATGAGCTTTGCAAGCCGTGGGTCTGCAATAAAATGAATACGGCGTACATCTGGCGCATGCTCGGCAACGCTATCTACATTATGGGGAATGTCATCGAGGAAGAAAACAGGCGCGGTTATGCGCTCTTTCAGCCAGGCAACAGCAGGTCCTTTTGGGCCAGACCCGACAACGACCGGATAATCCATGCCATGCTCGTTGAGATTGTCGATGCGCGCCTGTTTGTTTTTTGCAGGCAAATTTGTCAGTACAATAATTTGCGCGCGCGCCGCAAGCGTTTCCAACGACTGCGCCGCACCTATTGTTGGTTGGATGGCGTGCGTTTCTGCATCAAAAAACGCATCAATTAAGTCGGGAAATTCGACAGGTTCATTAGTCTCGCGCGACTTAATATTGCCGCTAATCGCATAATTATCGAGGTCGATCCAAAGCCCATGCTTGTCCAGAAAATGTTCCAGTTGCGCCATAAACTTCAGCAACACTTCGTCCGCATCGCTGATGATAAGGGGGCGCGATGCATCAAGCTCTAAGGTTTCAAGCTGGGCAAGAATTTCAGGTGCGGGAGAAGACATTAATGGCTCACTTTTTTACAGGTTACGTCCAATGGGGCAGGTCGCCGCCCGGCAGGGTTTGGCGGGCCCGGGCAGGGTGTTCCGGGTCGAGGTCATTAGCGGCACAAAAATCTGTCAGTACAGTTTCATCGGAAAGCATAAAATCGAGAACGCCAGCCAGCATTTCGGCTTCATTGGCCCGCGCGATAATATCGTTAGGAGCCAGGCCTGACAGCGCGGCAAACCGGTCCATAATCTCAGTGTCTGCCGCCAAAAAGGTAAGTGCTTGTAGCGCGAGTATCTCTGCTTGTTCGCTATTCATAGGCTAGAAACTAGCGTTTTGTTGGGCTTAGGCAATAAAAAAGGCGCTGCTATGCAACGCCTCATAAGTCGCGATTTGTCGGAACTTACTTGATTTTGTTTTCCTTGAACTCGACATGCTTGCGCACCACCGGATCATATTTTTTGACGACCATTTTTTCAGTCATTGTGCGGGCATTTTTCTTCGCAACATAATAGAAGCCCGTGCCAGCCGTGCTTTCGAGTTTGATTTTAACGGTTGTTGGTTTCGCCATGATGTTTTTCCCAAAAAAAATCAGTAGCAACCTCACATGTGCCACATCGCCCGCGAAAATAGGCGTTTTCGCATATATGTCAACATATATTGTATCAACCGTATTGGGTTACAGCTGGGAAATCACCGGTTTGCCGCGCTCAAATCTGATATAGGGCGCAGGCGCGCCGTAGCGCTTCTTGAGCGGCAGCTGCATGCGCTGTTCGACTATATCCAGCACTTGCCGCGTGATAGCTGGCAGATCTAGCTTACGCGCCTGAGACAGCGTCAGCCAATGCAAATCAAGTAATTCGCCGGAGGCACCGCGCGTATCTTCGGGGTCGGTGTGAATATGTGTATCGTACATCATGAAAAACCGCGTATCGAACCGGCGCGTGCGGTAGGTCGGGGTTACTGCACGAGCAATGAAGTCCATATGCGCCAGCGGCGGGGGAACGCTATGTTTGAAATATGCCTGCCATTCTGGATTGGCGCTCGCAGGTGGGTTTTTTGTCGGTTCGCCCAGAATAACGCCGGTTTCTTCGAAAGTCTCGCGAATGGCTGCCAGCGCCAGCCCGCGCAATGTGTTGTCGCTAACCCCCGCGCGGGTCTCGCGGCGCAGGCGTGCCAGAACGTCTGGTTGCAAATTGCCACCGCATGTCACGCGCGCATCGGCAGGGTCGCGTCGTCCGCCTGGGAAAACAAACTTATTGGGCATAAATTTGTGACTGGCGGCGCGCTTGCCCATCAAAATTTTAGGGGTTTTAAGTTGGCGGACGATAATCAGTGTCGCTGCATCGCGGGGGCGAACAGCCTTGGCACCAGCCTCGGCATATTCGCCCGGTTGCCCTGGTGTGTGGGGGGTGGTTTTTTTCGGCTTACGCATCTCTGGCTCCCTACATGTCGTCTGTTTGCGCATCAGGTTCGGCAAACCCATGCATGCGAAGCGCCCATTGCAGCCCGACAACCGCGCCTTTAACAATGGGCAGTGAGATGAGGCTCACAACGATTGCAAGGACGCAAAACACCGTTGCATGCACCAGCAATGGCGGCTGATACGAGCGTTCAACAATGAGCGCAACAGGCACAATAATGTGCCCAACGATAAAAATTGTGAAGTAGGGAGGGGCATCATCGGCTTGATGGCCCTCTAAAACTAGCCCGCCCCCGCCGCATTTATCAGCAATCTTTAGATATTTGGCAAATAAACTGCGCGTATTGCAGGCAGGACACTTACCCAATGCACCGCGCCACATGGCTTGTTTTTTGCTGCGAAAATTTGCTGCCATCAACATTGTTTTTTGGCTCATTTTGTACGTCTCCTGCCCATCGGCCGCGCTTTGCGCCCGGTCGGCCGCCGCGATGTTTTTGGACCCCGACGAACTCTGCGCCCCTTGACGCTGGGAAAACTGGCATAGTCCTCAAGAGAAAACAATAGCCCGCCCTGTAACGGGGTTGCCTCGACAAGGCTAACCTCGACGGGTTGTCCGATGCGGAAAACCGTGCCGGTAGTTCCCCCCACAAGGCTCAGCTTGTCATCGTCAACAAAAAACCTTTCCGCACCCAGCCGCGATATTGGCACCAGCCCATCAGCGCCGGTTTCATTCAGCTTGATAAACAGGCCGGCGCGCGAAACGCCGGATATCTG
>DKNW01000137.1:609-6233 GCA_002469805.1 Rhodobiaceae bacterium UBA7378 | reverse complement strand
TTATCCATCACGCCCTGCAGAACATAATCACCCGCGGTCTCGAAGCCGGCGAAATCTGGACTTTGCGCCAAGTACGATACGAAAACCCCCGGCTGCACAAACCGATCACCGCTATCAGCATCCACCAGTCCGGCAGCGATGCGTAGCAAGGTCGATTTGCCCGAACCATTGCGCCCCACAAGGCACAGGCGTGCGCCGTGGCTCACTGACAGTTCGGCTCCTTCCAGCAAGGGGGTGACGCCGTAAGTCAGATTAATGTCCTGCAGATACAGTATGGGCGGGGCTGTCGTCATAAGCTGGTTTTAGACGTGTCCCGGAGAAATGGCAAAACCGCTTTTTCGGTTTACATATATTTGTGTAAAGGGAGGCACGATGCGCAAAATCATAAAACGCGGCTGGATTGGCCTGCTGGTCCTAGCGACCGGCCTGACCGTTATAAACTTTTTCATGCATGTGGTGGAAGCGCGCCAGTTTAACCGCGCCGACGCCATTGCGCGTGCCGCGCAATATGACGCTGAAATTATTCGCGACACCTATGGCGTGCCGCATATTTATGGTCGTCGTGATGCCGATGTTGCCTTCGCGCTGGCCTATGCCCATGCCGAAGACGATTTCACGACCATGCAGCAAATGCTGCCTTTTTATCGCGGTGAACTTGGTCGAACGGTTGGCTTTGACGGGCTTGCCATTGATTTTTTGCTTGGCTGGCTTGATGTGCGCCGCATGGTCGCCGCCCGCTTTGAAACAGATTTAACCCCTCAATTGCGCGCGCATTTGCAGGCTTATGCAGATGGACTGAATTATTACGCAGCCACCCATCCTCATGAAGCAGACCCGCGCTTGTTTCCCATGCGTGCTCAAGACCTCGCCGTCGGATTTAACATACAGCACCTGCTTTTTTACGGATTTGAATCTCATGTCAGCGAATTATTTGCCGACAGTCCGGCGCGCGAACTGGCGCAACCACCCAAAACCGGGGCATTATCGCGCTATATTGGGGCAGCTGGCCTACCGGTCGGCTCCAATGCTTTTGCGATCAATGCACGCAAGAGCAACGATGGCGCCACACGGCTGATGATCAATTCGCACCAACCGCTAGAGGGGCCGGTCGCATGGTATGAAGCGCATTTGAAAAGCGATGAAGGCTGGGACATTCATGGCGGACTTTTTCCGGGCATGCCTTTTATCGCCAAAGGCTTTAACCCTGACATCGGATGGGGCGTGACGGTCAACAAACCCGACCTAGTCGATATATACCAATTGGAGATTAACCCCGATAATGCCGATGAGTACATGCTCGACGAGCGCTATGTGTCGTTTGAAAAGCGCCGCATCTGGCTGAAATTGAAGCTACTCGGCAATCTGTATGTGCCTGTGCCGCGCATGGTGTTAAAGACACGCCACGGCCCCGCTATTCGCACCGACCATGGGACGTATGCCCTACGATTTGCCGGCATGAATGAGATCCGCCAGCCCGCGCAATGGTTGGCAATGAACAAGGCCCGCTCGCTATCTGCCTTCAAGGAAGCCATGGCGATGCAGGCCATTGTCTCGTTCAATTTTGTATATGCGGACAAACAGGGCGAGCTGTATTTTCTGCACAATGGGCGCATGCCGGAACGCCAGCCAGGATGGAATTGGAAAAACTATCTGCCCGGCACACGCAGTGACCTTATCTGGGACAGCCAGATCTCGTTCGATCAGATGCCGCAATTCACCAATCCATCATCCGGCTATATTCTGAGCACAAATCAAGACCCGTTTCAGGTCACAGCGGCCAGCGACAATCTCGACTCGACCAAATTTCCACCGGAACTTGGGTTGCAAACGCGCATGACCAACCGCGCCGTGCGCGGCCTGCACTTGTTCGATACCGCAGGTGCCATGAGCGAGGCTGACTTTCTGGCCGTGAAATGGGACAAGGCTTATGCCCCTGAGGGCCGCGCCTTTCAATATGTAAATCAGATACAAGCCATGCAATTTTCGCCGGGCAGTCAGAGTGCCGCCGGACAAAAACTGCTGGCTGGTTGGTCGAAAACGGCCACTCGGGACGAGCCGGCAGCAGCCTTGGCAGTTTGCTTGCTATCGGAGGAATGGCTGGCCGAACAGGCCGGAAAACCCGCTCCGCCCATTGGCGATATCTATTCCGGATGTCTCGAAAATTTGATGACGCATTATGGGCGCATCGATCCACCTTGGCAGGCGGTTAACCGCTTGCGCCGCGGCGACCTAGATCTGCCACTTGGCGGCGGGCCAGACACATTACGCGCGATTTACGCCCTGCCGGATCCAGACGGTCGCTTGCGTGTTGTGGCCGGTGACGGACTGGTGGTTTATGTCGCTTGGGATGCGCAAGGCAACCAGAAAGCTAGAATGGTGCATAATTATGGCGCAGCGATAACGCGGCCCAAATCCCCGCATTATACCGATCAAGCACCCCTTTATGCCGCCGAAGAAATGCGACCCGTGGCCCTCACACGCGACGCGGTTATGGCGCAACCGCACCGCATCTTGCGTCTACCTGAAAAGTGATGTGTCAGCTGACAACCGTTGCGAGGTCAGCCGACGACCCAAAGTTGTCCATGTTCAGATCGACATATACGGCGACCCGGGCAAGATAGGCGTCAACCTCGGTAATCAAGTATTCCGTAGGGTGCAGGTAAGTCCGTCGCCCACGTTTGAATTGGCTAACCATCTCCATGTCGATCAGATCTTTTTTCATCAACCGAACGGTTTCGTGACTGACCGGCAGCGCCTCCAAAACATCGTTCACCGAAAGGTCGCGCTCACGGCGTTTGAAATTACGATACAGCAAACAGCACAAACCCCGCCCATGAGTTGAACGTAACAGGTGGTTTAGCCTTAAATCCTCGGTTTTAACTCCTGCGCCATGCATGGCGAGAAAAGCGCGGCGCTTCTCCGTCATCTTAACCACGCTGCGGGCACTGTCCCGCGTGATGGCAATGAGGTCTTCCACCCATGTATTGTACATATCAACCAATCGCTGGCTTGGCGTGACACGCCTACTGCGACCCTCTTGCGAGATCCGCACGATCGCGTCCAGTTCCGCGCGGCGCAAAATAATACGAATATTTTCCAACGACGTGCCTGTAATCGCAGCCAGATGCGAGGGCGAAACAACCTCACCTGACATGTGTGCCCGATAGATTTCTCCAAAAACCAAACGGATCTGCCGAGAAACCGTACGATCTGCACTGAGGATAGGAAGCGCTTGCTTTGCTTCCTCAATCATTAAATCAACAGACCATAACATATTTACAACACTTCAAATAAAAACCACTTCAACACTTTTATTTTTCGCTATCTTCCTCCGATTCACAAGCACTTTTTGTTTAACCTTACCCTGGCAATTTAGCTACGCTAGGTTTCTGCACACGACGAAATAGCAACTTATGGGGGCGCACCGTGACATCACAGGACCAAGCCGTTGAAATTTATGGCGCGCCAGGATCGCCTTATACACGCAAGATGCTTGCCGTTCTTCGTTTCCGGCGTGTGCCATATATTCTGGGATGGAGCGGTCGCCCAAGCACGGGGTCTACGACGCACCCTGCGCCAAAAGTGGCAATTATTCCCGTTGTGTATTTTCCCACGCAAACCGACGTCAAGGAGGTTGCGGTCGACTCGACACCGATCATTCGCCGGCTGGAAGATATGCACGCGGCACGCTCAGTTATTCCATCGGATCCAGCGCTCAGTTTTTTGAATTACCTGATTGAAGATTTCGCCGATGAGTGGCTGACAAAATCAATGTTTCATTATCGCTGGGCCTATGACGAAGATGCGAAACACGCCGCACCCCTTCTTGCTTTCTGGCATGCCCCACAATTGGAAGCGGAAACGGCAAATACTGTGTCGGACGAATTTGCCCAGCGTCAGATCGGGCGTCTGGGCGTGGTTGGATCAAACGATATTACCGGCCCGTTGATCGAAGAGAGTTTTACGCGGTTGATTGATATTCTCGACACGCTAATCATGCAAAACGGTTATGTGCTTGGGGCGCGGCCATCATCAGCCGATTTCGCGCTATTCGGGCAGCTAACGCAGTTATGTCAGGTCGAGCCGACATCCTACAAAGTTGCCCAGCGGCGACCCCGCGTTCGGGCTTGGGTTGACCGGCTTGAAGACCTTTCGGGGTTGGATATCGATGATCAGAGCTGGTTGTCCGTCGACGAAACGGGCACAAGGCTTGCGCCTTTACTGGCCGAGATCGGGCGTTGTTATGTGCCGTGTCTTTTAGCCAATGCTGCCGCAATTCAGAAGGGCGAAGCGAGCTTTGAAACGCAAATTGATGGCAAGACATGGACGCAGGATATTTTCCCCTATCAAGCCAAATGCCTGGTTCACATTCGCGAAGCCTATGGCGCGCTCGATGCAGATAGCCAGGCCACAGTTGATAATTGGCTAGCAGGGTCGGGCTGCGAACAACTCTTAACCGACTAAATCCGGCGGTTGATGCGCCTCAGTTCGCTTCAGGTCGCAGCACGATATAAAGCATGCGCCCGATGGCAATCACATATGTCAATCGCACAAGCGTTACCGCCCCGAGTATCGGATCAAGAATATCAGGGCTTGCAACCAGCCGCGCCGCCACATCTTCGGCAAGACCGGATACGCCGACAACAAAGCTCACCAGCAAGATTAAGGTGAAGAACCTGTTCAACATTACAGCGACAGTGATCGCCACCATGAACGCTGCGCCCTTCAAAATTCTCTGTAAAAATTCTTGGCGTGCCTCATCAGAAGTCAGATCGTGCATAATCGTTAGCTCGTCTGTGATGTGAGGACCAAACACGTATAATAGAGAAATGAGCGCAATGGAACTCGCATAGAAAAACACCAAGGGGCCAGCTAATTGCCGGCGGCGGTCGATATCCATTTGCTGCGTCAGATCAAGATCAAAGAAGGCGCTCTTCTCGCGCGGTGTGAGATCGGAAGTTGGGTCTTCTTTATCTTATGTCATAGCAAAAACAGATCAGGTAATGGCCGCTGTTCCCTCGTCAACATACATATCCCGCAGATTGCGTTTCAAAACCTTGCCCGTGGCGTTGCGCGGCAGGGCTTCTATAAACTCTACGCTGCCCGGCACTTTGAACTTGGCAAGGTTCGTCACGCAATGAGCAATGACAGCGTCACCGTCAAGCGTCTCATTTGGCTTCAACACCAGCACCGCTTTACCGGTTTCGCCCCACCGATCGCTCGGCACGCCGATAACGGCAGCTTCAGCGATTTGCGGTAACTGATAGATCACGTTTTCCACTTCGGCGGGATAGACATTCTCGCCGCCGGAAATATACATATCTTTCGACCGATCCACGATATAGACGAAACCTTCATCATCGCGCTTGGCGGCATCGCCAGTTTTTAACCAGCCATCGATAAAGCTCTTCTCGGTGGCTTCGGGATTATTCCAATAGCCCGGTGTGATATTCGGCCCTTTGATAATCAACTCGCCCACCTCGTTCGGGGCAACATCGTCGCCTTCATCGTCAATGATACGAATCTCCGTGTGCATCAGCGCTTTACCAGCCGATCCTATTTTTCGCAGCGCGTCATCAGCTTCAAGCGAGATACCACCCGGGCTGGTTTCTGTCATGCCCCAG
>DKNW01000137.1:0-307 GCA_002469805.1 Rhodobiaceae bacterium UBA7378 | reverse complement strand
GGTTTCTGTCATGCCCCAGCCCTGTACAAGCGGCACACCTCGCCCAAGCCAGCCTTGCAAAATAGCCTCGGCGCATGGCGCGCCACCCACACCGGCATTGACCAAACGGCTGAGATCCGCCTTCTCGAAATCGGGATGTTGCATCATGAATTGATAGGGTGCAGGCACAGCGAAGAAATGTGTCACACCGAGATCAGCGTCATCCAGAACGCGCAGGGCAGCGCCAGGGTCGAAATCGCGTAGCAACAAAATCTCCCCGCCGGCATGCAAGATCGGATTGGCATAGCAATTCAGCCCGCCTGTGTGA
>DKNW01000022.1:24087-24300 GCA_002469805.1 Rhodobiaceae bacterium UBA7378 | reverse complement strand
CCGGGTGTGGTAAAAAGCCGCGACGCTCTGATGGATGCTGCCTATGACGACCAGATTTACGTCGACGACCGCACGATTGACAGCCACATTAAGCGCCTGCGTCGCAAATTTCGCGCCGTTGATCAAACCTTTGATGCCATCGAAACACTTTACGGCGTCGGCTACAGGTATAAAGCCCAATGAGCGGGCCGCGAAAGCCTGAAATGAAGCCGC
>DKNW01000022.1:23550-23760 GCA_002469805.1 Rhodobiaceae bacterium UBA7378 | reverse complement strand
CCGCCGCCGCTTGCTCGCCCGCCTGATCGGGCTCAACATGCTAGGGCTTATCATTCTCGCTGGTGGCTTTTTGGTACTCTCCGAATCACGGCAATTTCTGACAAACGCCTATAAACAGAGCCTCGAAGCCCAAGCGCGCATCGTTGCAGGCGCACTAAGCCAGACCGTCATCAATAAAAATTTCCAGTTTTTCGACCCGTCCTTGTTTGG
>DKNW01000022.1:0-23184 GCA_002469805.1 Rhodobiaceae bacterium UBA7378 | reverse complement strand
CGAAGCCACTAAAATACTGCAGCGCGTGGCGAGTGCCACCAATGCCCGCATTCGCCTATATGGTCGCGACGGCACGCTGGTGCTGGACAGCGCACACATGGACCGCAGTATCAATGTGATATCGCGCGAGCTACCGCCTTTGCCCGGCACCTCAACGACACAAGGCTGGCCCAAGCGCATCATCGCCGCCGTGCGAGGCGTCTTTCGCCGCGAAAAACCGGTACTCACGGAGGTCAGCGCGGCGGAAGGATATAATTTGCCCGAAGTTGTGTCTGCGATTAAGGGCCGCGCGGCAAGCGTTCAACGCCAGAACCAAGATGGCGCCGACATTCTAACCGTCGCTGTGCCAGTGCAGGGGTATCGCGCCATTATCGGGGCTTTGATGGTGTCGACAAGGCCTGGCGAGATTGATGACATTATTCAGGCCGAGCGTTGGGTGGTGATAGAGCTTGCTTTGATTGCGCTGCTCGTTAGCCTTATGACATCACTTTTGCTGGCCAGCACCATCACCGAACCCGTGCGCAAATTGGCCGGTGCCATGCGAGTGTTTAACCGGTCTTCACCCACATTGCCGGGGCTTGAAACAATTCCAGACCTGTCGCGGCGCGGCGATGAAATTGGCGATTTGTCGGTGGCGTTGCGCGAAATGACAGGGCAACTGCTTGACAGGATCAATACGATCGATCGTTTTGCAGCCGATGTTGCGCATGAGTTAAAGAACCCGCTTACCTCGCTACATAGCGCCGTGCAATCGCTCGATACGGCGACCAGTGAAGACCAACGGCGCGACATGAAGCGTATCATTCAAAACGATGTGCGCCGCCTCAATCGATTGATTACAGATATTTCAAATGCCACGCGCCTCGATGCAGAGCTGAACCGTGGCGAGAGCGCGCCTTTCGATCTATCCGAACTGGCCAATGAAATCGGTACGGCCCTGGCTCCGGGCATTCGTGACGCTCATAATATTTTGCTGGTGACGGGCGCGGACCTGCCTGCGCCAGTGTTGGCGCAAAAGCCACGTATTGCGCAGATAATAGACAATCTTGTGACCAACGCAGTGTCGTTCACGCAAAATGGTGGCAAGGTTTTCTTGCGGGTGCTGGTGGGCGATGACGATATCCGGCTAATTGTCGCCGATGAGGGGCCAGGTATTGATCCAAAAATGACCGACAGAATCTTTGAGCGGTTTTACAGCGACCGGTCACATGCACCAACGTCGCCGGAGAGCGAGCAACTGGCCGCAGCAGGTCATTCGGGCCTTGGATTGAGCATTTCGCGCCAAATTGCCCGCGCCCATGGTGGCGACTTGTTGGCCGATAACCGGCCAGACGGGATCGGTGCATATTTCACGCTTATTTTACCGCGCAATGGTAAGGCAAACACATGACCCTTCCTTCCGACCCATCGCGCGCATCTGATATATCTACCGCATCTGACACTTGGCAAGCTGACCACGCGACCGGAAAACCGCAGACCGTTCACGCCACGGCCATCAGCCTGTCGGCTGGTGGTGTTATGCTCACCGGCCCCTCAGCGTCGGGCAAATCAAGCCTTGCTTACCGGCTGATTGCCCGCCACGCTGCCCGGCTTATTGCCGATGACCGTGTGCGCTTAATCGCGCATGAAAGCGATCTTTATGCTGAGCCACATCCGCGGCTTGCTGGTCTTATGGAAGTGCGGGGCATCGGCATTTTGCGTATGGACTATATGGCGCGCGCAAAACTTGACCTTGCGATTGAACTGGTTGGGCCTGATGAGGTGCCACGCATTGCCGAGGCACAATATCTCGAAAGCGCAGGCCGGCATTTGCCGCTCATCCGGCTGCATGCGTTCGATAGCGACATTCATGCCAAGATTGATCTGGCATTGACCCATATCGCTTCGAGTGGGTTTCGTGAAGATGGGATTTATGGATAGGTTTTAGCGGAGATGGCTGGAAGCTCGCGCGTCAACCGTATCATTTTTGTTATTGTTCGCCTTGTCTTTCATTGAGCCACACGGCACATTGGACTACATGGCCGACAGAGCACTGGGTCCCAGAAATGTTGAGCGCAAGGCAAGGCAGAGTGATTGAAATCTCAGGCATAAGGAAAACGTAGATGATTGGCATGGTGTTGGTGACACACGGCGCGCTGGCCGAGGAATTTCGTTCGGCACTTGAGCATGTTGTAGGTGCGCAAGAAAATCTGGCGACCATTTGCATCGGCCCTGACGATGATATGGAAAAGCGCCGCGAGGACATTGTGGATGCGATTTCTGCCGTTGATAAAGGCAAAGGCGTGGCACTCTTGACTGATATGTTTGGCGGTACGCCTTCAAATCTTGCCATCTCGTTGCTTGAAAAAGACAAGGTCGAGGTTGTCGCTGGCATTAATTTGCCCATGCTGATCAAACTGGCCAGTATTCGCGAAAACGAGCCGCTCAGTGTCGCAATATTGCAGGCCCGCGATGCGGCGCGCAAATATATCTCGGTAGCCAGCGAAGTACTTGCTGGAAACCAAGAGTAGTCAAACATGATCGAACGAACGCTGATGATCGCGAACCGGCGAGGGCTTCATGCGCGCGCATCGGCCAAATTCGTGAAATGCGCGGAAGCCTATCAAGCAGAAATATTTGTTCGCAAAGATGATGATGTGGTACCCGCCACGTCAATAATGGGCTTGATGATGCTGGGCGCGAGTTTGGGCTCGCAAATCGTTTTACAGGCCTCAGGTAGCGACGCGGAAGCTGCAATTGATGCGCTAACCCAGTTGGTTGAAGGAAAATTCGACGAAGCCTGAAAGCCGCATCTGGCTCGCATGATCATAGCTAATCACAATATAAACATTTCTTTATATGATGTTGCAGAGTGGCTGTAAGCCTGCTAAAAACAAGCCTTCAAGAGAAGGAATATGTGATGACCGAAGATTTTAAAGTTGCAGACATTACGTTGGCCGATTGGGGCCGTAAGGAAATCGCGATTGCGGAAACCGAAATGCCAGGCCTGATGGCGTTGCGCGATGAATATGGTGCCGAACGTCCGCTTGCTGGTGCTCGTGTGACTGGTTGCCTGCATATGACGATCCAGACAGCGGTACTGATCGAAACATTAACCGCACTTGGCGCGGAAGTCCGCTGGTCATCATGTAATATTTTCTCAACGCAAGACCACGCCGCCGCCGCCATCGCAGCTACCGGCGTGCCCGTTTTTGCCTGGAAAGAGGAAACGGAAGAGGAATATTGGTGGTGTGTCGAACAAACGCTAACCGGTCCCGGTGGCTGGCGTCCAAATATTCTTCTCGACGATGGGGGTGATTTAACCCAGTTGGCGCATGAAAAATATCCCGAAATGCTCGACGAGTGCGTGGGCGTGTCGGAGGAGACGACGACCGGCGTGTTGCGGCTTTATGAAATGGCTAAAGAAGGTTCGCTCAAGATTCCGGCAATCAATGTGAATGACAGCGTGACCAAATCGAAATTTGACAATCTCTATGGCTGTCGTGAAAGCCTCGTAGATGGCGTAAAGCGGGCTACGGATGTAATGATGGCCGGTAAAGTTGCCGTTGTGTGCGGGTTTGGCGATGTGGGCAAGGGCTCTGCCGAAAGCCTGCGTTCTCAGGGTGCCCGTGTCATGGTAACGGAAATTGACCCGATCTGCGCATTACAGGCGGCTATGGAAGGTTATGAAGTGACAACGATGGATGAGGTTGCCGCGACCGGTGACATCTTCATCACGGCAACAGGTAATAAAGACATCATCACGCTCGACCATATGCGCGCCATGAAAGATCGGGCCATTGTTGGTAACATCGGTCACTTCGATAGCGAGATACAGGTGATGGCGTTGAAAAACTACCAGTGGCACAATGTGAAGCCGCAGGTTGACGAAATCGAGTTTCCAGATGGCAAGCGCATCATTCTGCTGGCCGAAGGGCGTCTTCTCAATCTGGGGTGCGCGACCGGCCACCCAAGTTTTGTGATGAGCGCGTCGTTCACCAATCAAGTGCTGGCTCAGATTGAGCTGTGGCAGAACGGCGAGAAGTATGACCGTCAGGTCTATGTGTTGCCGAAGCATCTGGATGAAAAAGTTGCGCGGCTGCACCTCGGCAAACTTGGTGCGAAACTAACCGAGCTGAGTACAGATCAAGCCGATTATATCGGCGTCAGTTCGCAAGGCCCCTATAAGCCGGAACATTATCGTTATTAAAATGCATATGGACTAGGGTACCCGACCCGTAAAGCCTTCTTGCCGCCCGGCGCCGTGCAAAGTACAACAACTTTAATGGAACCGGGCGATCACACTACTTTGAGCATTGAGGCAGATGATGTCTTTGCGACACAGAGATGCGCCAACTGGCTTGCGGGTATTTGCCAGCAAGGTGACACGATTTTTCTGACCGGCGAACTGGGCGCGGGCAAAACCACGCTCGCGCGTGCCTTTATTCAGGCACTTACGACGGTGGATACCAATGTACCCAGCCCTAGCTTCACGCTGGTGCAGCCCTATGACACCGCCAAAGGTCCGCTTTTTCACGCAGATTTATATCGCATCGCCAACGCCGAGGAAGTGTTTGAGCTGGGTTTGAGCGACGCTGAGGCAGAGCGCATCACGCTTATTGAGTGGGCGGAACGCGCCGAACAGCTTTTGGGCGAGCCGGATTTTCATATCCGCATCGTGCACCGTGGAACAGATGACAGGCGGCGTATCGACATTGCGGCCCGGACCCCGGCTCGCTTGCAAGAGCTGGCAGATATGCTGAGGCGCGAAAAAAGTCTGTTAGCATTTCTGGCTGATGCGGGCTGGATGGGTGAGACGATCACGCGCATGCAAATCGCAGGCGATGCCTCCACGCGGCGCTATGAACGCCTAGATCGGGCGGGCAATACAGCCGTGCTGATGGATTGGTGCGCCGGACCGGACGGCCCTGCAATTTTCGACGGCAAAAGCTATTCTCAATTGGCTCATCTCGCCGAAGCCGTGCCGACTTATTGCCGCGTGTCGCGGCATTTGGCCGGGCTTGGTATTGGGGTGCCAGAAATTCTAAGTGCCGACGAACCCCGCGGATTTGTGCTGCTAGAAGATCTCGGAACGCAAACGCTTGATATTGTGTCTGCCGAAGATGCTAGCGATGAAGAAGATGATCTGTCGCCGTTTTATTTGGAGGCGGTTGAAACGCTGGTGCATCTGCATGGCCATGCCGCCCCTGATTTTTTGCACAACTATGATGGCGGGGTTATGGCGGTCGAAACCAGCCTTTTTCTCGATTGGTATTTGCCGCATCAAAATATTGAGGTGAGCGCCGCGGCCCGGGCACAATGGATGGATATTTGGCAGTCCATAGCTGATATTTTTACCGGCACGTCGCCTGTTTGCGTTTTGCGCGATTTTCATAGCGTCAATTTGCTGTGGCGCCCGCATAAACAGGGGCGTCATCGTGTCGGTGTTATTGATGTGCAAGATGCGCTGGCTGGTCCGGCGGCTTATGATCTTGTTTCGCTGTTGCAGGATGCGCGTATTGACGTGGCCGACGCGCTATCCACTCGGTTTATAGGCCATTATATTGCCCGGCGCTTTGGCGATGACGCACCTGCAGGCGAAAATTTCCGCATGCAATACGCCGTGCTTGGCCTGCAACGTAATCTCAAAATTGCGGGTATATTTATCCGGCTGGCCGCGCGCGATAATAAATGGAAATATCTGGCGCATCTGCCGCGTATCATCACCTATATAGAGAAGAATTTGCGTCATGAAGCCGCCGCGCCAGTGCGCCAATGGCTGACGACACACGCGCCGGATTGGGCCGCACCAAAGCAGGGCGCTGATTGATGGCGATAACGCATGCCATGGTTCTGGCCGCAGGTCTCGGCACACGCATGCGCGCGCGCGCCGATGACCCACCAAAACCGTTGACCCAAATCGCTGGCCGTAGCCTTCTCGATCGCATGATCGACCGGCTGGAAAACGCAGGTGTGCAAAATCTTGTCGTGAACCTTCACCACAAGGCTGATCACATTACCGACCACCTCGCACAGCGTGCGCAACAAAGCAAAATTGCTTTCTCTGATGAGCGCGCTGCGTTGTTGGAAACCGGCGGTGGGGTCAAAAACGCATTGTCGCTTTTGGGTGCCGACCCGTTTTTTGTCTGCAATGCTGATATTTTGTGGCAGGAAAATACCGATACCTTGTCAGCCTTGGCCCGGTATTTCGACCCGCAACGTATGGATGTTTTGTTGATGTTGGCCCCGCGCACGGCGTGTAGCGGATATGACGGCGCGGGCGATTTTGACATACAGCCGGACGCGACTTTGACGCGGCGCGCCGGCGCAACCGCGCCATATGTTTTCTGTGGCGTGCAGGTTCTTTGCCCAGGCTGCTTTGACCGGACGCCTACAGGCGCGTTTTCGCTGAATCTCATCTATGACCAAGCAGCCGCGGCGGGGCGTCTATATGGGCTCGTGCTTGACGGAACTTGGATGCATGTCGGTACGCCCGAGGGTCGGGCGGCGGCGGAAAATATCCTCGCATCAAATCAGTCCAGCTGATTGCACCGCTCTTGGCTGTGATATAATCAGCCCATGCCCGATTCTTCTCGCCCGCGTGTTTTTACGATCGCGCCTGGACAGCATTTTTTGCAGACCCTCGCCGCCACGCTGGTTGATGACGCGCAGCGTGCGCATTTGGTTGGGGCGCGCGCATTAGAAGATATTTTATTGCTACTGCCAACGCGTCGTGCCGTGCGCGAAATCTCCAGTATTTTCCTCGCTTGTGCCGAACAGCAGGGGCGCGACGCGCTCTTGCTACCAAATATTTCGACGCTAGGAGACATCACCGAGAATGGCTACGAGGCTGCTTTACTGGGTGAGCTGAACGCTGATGCTCTGGACGTGGCACCGCAAATTGCACCGCAGGAACGCCACTTCCAGATGATGAATATGATCTTGCATTGGGCTAATGAGACCGGTCACCAGCTCGATACGCGGCGCGTGTCTGCGCTGGCGCGCGAATTGGAAACACTTCTCGATAACGCGCAAAACGAGCAGGTCGATCTGGGCGGGCTCTCGGACCTTGTGCCCGACGAACTGGCCGATAACTGGCAGCAGACGCTCGAACATTTATCCATCATCACCCAGTCTTGGCCGCTTTATCTGGAAGGCCAGCAACGCCTTGACCCGACCGAGCGGCGCAATCGCCTGATGTCGCATCTGGCTGATAAGTGGCGCATTGATCCGCCGAAAGAGGCTGTGATAGCGGCAGGATCAACGGGGTCTATTCGCGCAACCGCAGAGCTGCTGCAGGTTATCGCGCATTTGCCGCATGGCGGGGTCGTTCTGCCCGGGCTTGATAGGCATATGAGCCAGCCCTTGCGTGATGCTCTGCGCGATGACGCCGCGCATCCGCAGGCGGCGTTGGCGCATTTTTTGCATCAATTAGATGTGTCGGCACCCGATGTGGCCGCATGGCCCGGAAGCCAGCCCGCGCCAGCGCGCACACGTCATATCATGATGGCGCTTAATCCGGTTCCGCTGACGGCGGCATGGGTTGATGTAAGAGCTGATGCGCAAGATGCAGGTGAAACGAGCGCGACTAACGCGATGCATACGGATATGCTCGGCATGGATTTGTTGGAAGCGCCAGACCCGCGCGCCGAAGCCGGGGCCATTGCGTTGGCGATGCGCGAGGTGCTGGAAACGCCCGATAAAACAGCGGCACTGGTGACACCGGACCGGCGTCTTGCTCGCCGCGTGGCGGTTGAATTGCGGCGTTGGAATATTCACGTTGATGATTCTGCCGGTCGTGCGCTCGCCAATACGCCATTGGCCCAGCTGATGCGCCTCGTCAATGACATGATCGCTCAAAACTTTGCGCCGGTTCCCCTGCTTGCGGTGTTAAAACACCCTTTAGTGTCTATTGGGCGGCATCGCGGCGATCTGTTGAAAGATATCAGGTGGCTGGAGCAACAACATTTGCGCGGCCCGCGGGCTGTCGGCGGGCTGTCAGGGCTACGTGATGTTTTGGATGCCGCGTCCGATGCCCGTGCGCTGGCGCTTCTGACACAGGTCGAGCAAGCCGCCGCACCGCTAACGCATCTGCCCAATCCGGCAGATCTCGCCGCCCGGCTTGATGCGCTTGAAGCGACTTGCTTTGCGCTGCTGGCCCAACCCGATATGCCTGGCGATGCAGTGTTTGCTGCAGATCCGCATGGCGAAGATGTAGCAGCTTTCTTCCAAAGCCTGCGAGACTATGCTGGCCTATGCGTGCCCGTTCCGCACCATGACTGGCCGGCTTTATTCGACTTGTGGGTGGCCCAGCCCGTTGTGCGCGACCGGCAGGCCAGCAATAGCCGACTTTTCATTTGGGGGCTACTTGAGGCGCGTCTGATGCAGACCGATTTGATGGTATTGGGTGGCTTGAATGAGGGCGATTGGCCGAAGCTGCCGGAAACCGGCCCATGGTTGTCGCGACCCATGCGCGCGCAATTAGGTTTGTCGGCACCTGAACGCCGGATTGGTCAGGCGGCGCATGATTTTGTTCAGGCGGCAAGCGCACCGAGGGTTTTGCTGACGCGTGCCGGTAAAATAGATGGCACGCCAACCGTCGCGGCCAGATGGTTGCGACGCATTGAAACCCTGTGTGGGGCTTTGCCGCGCGAAGAAGGTGCGCGCCTTCTTTCTATTTGGCAGGCGCTCGATAGTGCCAATGACGCGCCTGCCCCTACAGGGCGGGCGTCCTTCGCGCCACCGGTTGCGGCGCGACCCGCGCAATTATCCGTGACCCAGATAGAGCTGCTGATCCGCGACCCTTATGCGCTTTATGCCCGCAAAATATTGGGGTTGCGTGAATGGGAGCCGGTGGATGGGCCGCTTATGGCGACGCATCGAGGAAATTTCCTGCACGCGATTTTCGAGCATTTGGTTAAAGAAAATGATGGCAAGATTCCAGCCGATCTCGCGCGCGATTTGATGGCAATGGCAGAAAAACTTGCAGGTGATATGCGCGGCGGGGCCGTGCTGTTGGATTTTTGGCGCGCGCGTCTGGCTGCGCTGGCTGATTGGTTCGATGCTTATGAGCGCGACCGTTCGCACCCGCCAGAACAGGTTTGGGTCGAAGTGGACGGGTGTTTGACCTGGGAGATTGCCGGTCAGCCCTTCACACTGACAGCCAAGGCTGACCGCCTCGACCGTTGCGCAGATGGCAGTTACAGGATTATCGATTACAAAACCGGGCAACCGCCCACGCAAAAAGCTATCGATGCCCATATTGCCGTGCAAATGACGCTGGAGGCGGCAATGCTCGCGCGCGGAGGTTTTGCCGCGCATGGGGTGGGTGATGGTGCGGTTTCAAGTCTTGAGTATTTGCAGCTATCTGGGCGTTATCCGCCGGGACAGGTGCGCCATGTGCGCGTTGGCGACGGGCTGTTCGATCAAACATTGGAAAGCGTTGCACACCTAATCGCCGCCTATCGCGACGCTGGGAAACCATATATTTCGCAGGCACGGCCCGACCTTATCAAATTTGAAAGTCGCTATGACCATTTGGCGCGTGTTGCTGAATGGCGTAGTAATTTTCGCGGCGGAGACGACACATGAAACCGGTTGCAGATGCTTCCGCCTCGGCTTGGGTGAGCGCCAATGCGGGATCGGGCAAGACCTATGTGTTGGTCACGCGCCTCGTCGCGCTGATGCTTTCCGGCGTGGCACCGGAAAAACTTTTATGCCTGACTTATACGCGCAGTGCTGCCGCCGAGATGCAGGAGCGTCTATTTAGCCTCTTGTCGAGTTGGACGCTAATGCCAAATGATGCGTTGTCTGCCGCGATTGAAACCCGACTTGAAATAACGCCAGATGCACACATGCTAAGGCTGGCGCGCACCTTGTTTGCCCGTGCGCTTGAGACACCAGGTGGCTTGCGGATCCAGACGATACACGGGTTTTGTGAATCCGTGCTCAAGCGATTTCCCATCGAAGCCGGTCTGTCGCCGCAGTTTAAACTACTCGACGACCAGCAGGCCCAAGCAATGCAGGCCGATCTAGTGCGTGCGCAAGTCAACACATCTGACCCGGCACGCCGCGCCTCGATTGCCCGCCTGACGCGTCATTTGGCCGAGGATGCTATGGGGCGCCTGGCGCGTGATATTTTGAGCCATCGAGACACGTTTCCAAAAGCTGACGGGATCGTGGCGCGACTTGAGAAAATCGCCCGGAGAATGAATTTACCAGATGCCGCAATCGATATTGAAGCGGTGTTGCGGGCGCACGCGACGGATTTCCTGGCTGCTGCCGATGCGCAGGCAAAGGCGATGGCCACGGCGTCTGCTGTTTCCGATCAAAAGCAAGCGCAGCGGCTTGCGCAATGGGTCGCGCTGGCAAAACTTGGCAATCATGGAGCCGCTTGGCCGCATCTGGAAAGCGTTTTCATGCGCCAGGATGGGCAGCCGCGCGCGCGGTTGGTGACGGCGAGTTTTTCAAAGGATAATCCGGAAATAGCCGCGGCGCTTATCAATCAGGCTGATGATATTGCCGCCTTGCGCAATCGCCTAAATGCGATGTCGACGCTTAATCTCACCGGTGATATTTACCGCTTCGCAGCCGATTTGATTGCGGCTTATGAAGAAGCAAAGGCCTATGCCGGTGTGCTGGATTACGACGACCTGATTGTCTACACAAATCGCTTGCTCAATTCGCGCGCCGCGACGCAATGGGTATTATTCAAGATCGACCGCGGGCTTGAGCATATTTTGGTCGACGAAGCCCAAGACACGAGCCCGGCACAATGGCGGGTCATTGCAGCATTGGCCGATGAATTTTTTGCCGGCGATGCCGCCCATGCCACCGCGCGCACCGTGTTTGCCGTGGGAGATGAGAAGCAATCGATTTATAGCTTTCAGGGGGCTGACCCGGCGGGCTTCGAACGCATGCGCCGTCACTTTGAAACCAAGACACTGGCCGCTGATGCGGCAATGAATTTTGTGCCACTAATCGAGTCGCGTCGGTCGGCACCGGAAGTTCTGGCCGCGGTAGATCTGGTTTTCGCTGACCGTGCGCGCGCCGAAGGCTTGATGGCCGCAGGCACGCCGATACATCATATTGCGCACCGAGAGGACGATGTTGGCTATGTTGAATTATGGGAACCTGAAGCCGTGGACGCGAAAGATGCTAAGCCGGAAATATGGGAAGTGCCGGATGCCGCACCGGATGAAACAGCGCGGCGCAAATTGGCTCGCAGAATTGCTAGCAAAATATCAGACCTGCTGAAATCCCCGGAAAACCGGCTAACAGCGGGTGATATCCTTATACTTGTGCGTCGCCGCGATGAGTTTGTGGAAGATATGATCCGTGCCCTAAAACAGATGGACCCGCCGATCAATGTCGCTGGCGCAGACCGGATGAATGTCACCGCGCAAATTGCCGTGAAGGACTTGCTGGCAGGTGCCGAATTTGCGTTGAATGCTGATGATGATATGGCGCTGGCGTGTTTTCTACGCAGTCCGCTTGGCGGGTTGGATGATGAGGCGTTGTTCGGTCTCGCGCATGGTCGTCGCGCGAGCCTGTGGCAAGCCTTGGTAGATATGGCGCGCGCGCCGAACTGTTCGCATGTCGTCAAATCAGCCCATGCGCGTCTCGACTGGTTGCGCCGCCAGGCTGATTTTTTGCCGCCTTATGATTATTTCGCTCGCTTTCTCAGCGAGCAGGGTGGTCATGCGCTTTTAAGTGCGCGCCTTGGGCCTGAAATCAATGATCCGGTAGGCGAATTGCTGAACCTCGCGCTGGCTTACGAAAGCCAGCATGCGCCATCGCTGCAGGGTTTTTTGCACTGGCTTGCGCAAGGTGAACAAAACCTCAAGCGCGATATGGATGTTCAGGCGCATGCGGTGCGCGTCATGACGGTGCATGGTGCCAAGGGGCTGGAAGCGCCGGTCGTTTTTCTGCCGGATACATGCGTCAACCCGATTGGCCACAAACCACAAAGCGCCGGGCTTTATTTTGCGCCGGATGACGATGTGCTGTGGCGCAGCAATGTGGGCATGCGCGATGATTACGGCCATGCGCTGCAACAACGCCTTGATGATGACAATCTGGCAGAATCGCGGCGCTTGCTTTACGTCGCTATGACGCGTGCGCGCGATCGCCTCTATGTTGGCGGATATTTGAACAGGCGCGGCGCACCGCCACCGCCCGATAGCTGGTATGCCTATATTGCTGCAGCGCTCGGCGCGCAGGCTAATCAAGACCATGATGCTGAAGGGCGCACCATATGGTCGCTGGGCGACGAGGCAAAAGCCGGCCCGCACCGTGATACACAGCACGCCGCTGACCCCCCGCCTGCTGCGGTGCCAGATTGGGCGCGCCAACAAGCAGCCCCAAGTGCGCCGGACATCAAGACCCTATCGCCATCGGAGTTGCGCCCGCGTGACTGGGCCGGGCCTAAACCCAAACCGCCGGTTGGTTATAGTGACAACGCCGATATTGATGCCGCGCCGGAAATCAACACGTCTGGGCTGGATGCCCGCATGTTCGGCACGCTTGTACATAAGCTGCTGGAAACTTTGCCCGACATTCCAGAAGACATGCGCCAGCAGGCTGCCATGCGGTTTTTGGCCCGCTATCACAAATCACTTGGCGCGCAGACCGCGGATAATGTGTGTACCGCCGTGCTCGATTTGATGACGATGCCCACGCTGGCCCCCGTTTTTGCGACACCAGCCCGCGCTGAAATGGCACTCGCCGGCAAAATTACGCTTAATGATGGACAAAAACTCAAAGTGACCGGGCGCGTTGACAGGTATATTGCGACCGGCGATAACATCACATTGATTGATTTTAAAACCGGCACGCCCGATCCGGCTGATGCGGTGTCATCGGCAATTTATATGCAGATGGCGGCCTATCGCGATTTGGTTAGTCGGGCGAAACCCGGCATAGATGTGCGCTGTGGTGTGGTGTGGACGCAAAATGCACGGCTTGATTGGTTGGCGGCACCCGCGCTCGACGCGGCTTTTGACGATATTTGCGCTGGCGCCTTCGCGCTTTCTTGATAATTGGCGACTGAACACCTAAATTTCAATTACACACAACGCAGGAGAGACCGGCCATGGCTGTCAAACACACAACAGACGATGAATTTGAAACCGCAGTGCTGAACGCCGATGGGCCGGTTCTGGTGGATTTCTGGGCAGAATGGTGTGGCCCTTGTAAGCAGATTGCGCCTGCGCTCGACGAATTATCGGATGAATATGCGGAAAAGCTGACCATCATCAAAATTAATATTGACGAAAATCCGGTTGTGCCAACCGACCATAATGTGCGCTCGATACCAACAATGATGATTTTTCAAGACGGGGTCGTTAGCGCCACAAAAATTGGCGCCGCGCCGAAAGGCCAGATCAAAGAGTGGATCGACGACACGCTTTAGCCGCGATTGGCGCGAAGCGCTTGCCCGGCCAGATATAGCGACCCGCAAATGAGCACGTCTTCGGTGGCCGGCGTAAGCGCGGTTATGGCGTCATCCAATCCTTTATGTGTGCATGCCGACAGGCCAGCATTGCGTGCCGCCGCCGCCAGTGCTTCGGGAGGTAATGTGTTGGGCTGGTCGGCAATAGCAATGCAATGCACGGTCGCATGCGCAGCAAGCGGGGCCAGGTTTTCCAGGAATGCCTCATGCGCCTTGGTGTTCATCATGGCCAGAATAATGTCGAGCTTGCGGGTGGCGTTGCTATCCCCATGACAATCATCGCCGCGTAACTGATGCGCGCGGGCCCAATTTGCAAGCACTCGTGCCGCCGCAGCATTGTGTCCGCCATCAAGCCAGAGGCGCGCATCCCCAGATTGCTGACGGATACGCGTAACTAGCGCGCCATGTGACAGATGTTGCAAGCGCGCAGGCCAACTGGCTTGTGTCACGCCGGAGCGGATGGCTGTGTCACTCATGCCGAGCTGACGGGCCGCGGCGATTGCGGTGCCAGCATTAATGATTTGGTGCATACCGGGCAGTGACGGTGCGGGCAGGTCCAACAAGCCACGCGTATCTTGAAACACCATGCCGGCGTTTTCCGGATAGGCCTGCCAGTCGCGCCCGCCCAGAGCCAGAGATACGCTACATTCATCTGCCTTGGCATCAAAAAGCGGCGTTATATCTGCGCTTTGAGGCGCGCTGACAGCGGCAATACCGGGTTTTAATATACCTAGTTTCTCGGCGGCAATTTTTTCAACGGTGTCGCCCAAAAATTCCTGATGGTCGATGCTGACTGGTGTGATAACACTGAGGTCGGGACACAGAACATTCGTCGCATCCAGCCGTCCGCCTAAACCCACCTCCAGCAAGACGTAATCAGCGGGTATCTCGGCAAAGGCGCAAAAAGCCGCTGCCGTGGTAATTTCGAAAAATGTGATCGGCGCGCCGTCATTTGCCGTTTCGCACCGCGCCAGATGGCGCGCCAGATCAGCTTCAGAAATCGGTGTGCCGTCGAGATTGATGCGTTCATGAAAATATTCCAAATGCGGCGATGTATAGCTGTTCACCCGCTGACCTGCCGCGCGCAATATAGCTTTCAAAAAAGCCAGCGTGGACCCTTTACCATTCGTACCGGCAATGTGGACAACGCGCGGCATTTTTTGTTCGGGGTGGTCAAGTGCGGCCAACAGGCGGTGCATGCGCCCCAGCGATAAATCAATGCTTTTCGGATGCAGATCAAGTAGACGCGCGAGTAACGTATCGCTGGAAGTGCCGCTGGCGTCAGCCATCAGTGCGGGTCAGGCGGTTTGTGTATCAAGCGATGGGCGGCCCATCAGCAGGCTAAGAATGCGGCCCAGCGTTTCTGGCAGTTTGTGGCGATGCACCACCATGTCGATCATGCCGTGCTCCAGCAAATATTCGGCGCGTTGAAAGCCTTCGGGTAATTTTTCCTTGATTGTATCTTGGATTACGCGCGGGCCGGCAAAGCCGATTAACGCGCCTGGCTCAGCGATCTGAATATCACCCAACATGCCATAAGAGGCGGTAACGCCACCGGTTGTCGGATCGGTGAGCACAACAATATAAGGCAGCCCGCGCTCACGCAATTGCTGAACAATAACGGTCGTGCGCGGCATTTGCATAAGCGATAGAATACCTTCTTGCATGCGCGCGCCGCCCGCGGCAGCAACCATGATCAGCGGTGCGTTGTGTTCCAGCGCGGTCTGACCGGCTTTCACAACGGCTTCACCGGCGGCCATACCGAGCGAGCCACCCATAAACTGGAAGTCTTGGACGGCGATAACGCTTTTTCGGCCCTGAATTTTACCAAGCCCGACCTGCACGGCGTCGCGCTCACCAGTTTTGTTGCGCGCATCGCGCAGGCGCTCGCTATAGCGTTTTTGATCTTTGAATTTAAGCGGGTCGTGCGGCACTTCTGGCACGTCGATTTTCTCGAACGCGCCATCGTCGAAAATCTGGCTAAATCGTTCTGGTGCGCCCACACGCATATGATGGTCGCATCCAGGGCAAACCTGTTGTAATAGCGTTAGATCACGATGAAAGATCATTTCACCGCAGTTTTTGCAGTTCAACCAAAGATTATCGGGTGTGTCTTCCTGATTTCGAAAAACACTTGGAAATCGCGGGCGAACAAAATTCTTAAGCCAGTTCATTTTGCACCTCTTCCGTGAAGGTCAGACCGGTATTCCACTAACCCTTATTATGTACACCGGCGGCAAGGTCGCTGGCAAGGGCCAGAACACGCTCGGTGCATGCCGTATCGGGTGTGTTGGCATCGTCAATCGTCTCGCGAATGACATCGACAAGCGCTGATCCAACAACTGCGCCATCGGCCACGGCCGCAATTGTGCCGGCTTGCTCGGGGGTACGTATGCCGAAACCCACGGCCACAGGGAGTTCAGTGTGACGTTTTATGCGTGCCACGCTTTGAGAAACATGGTCCGCATCAGGTGCCGCGGAACCGGTAATGCCGGTAATAGACACGTAATAGACGAAACCGGACGTGTTTGCCAAAACATCCGGCAAGCGTTTGTCATCCGTTGTTGGCGTGGCCAGACGGATGAAATTAAGCCCGCCAGCCATGGCAGGCAGGCATAATTCGTCGTCCTCTTCGGGCGGCAGGTCAACAATTATTAACCCGTCAATGCCTGCAGCGACCGCATCTTCGATGAAACTGTCGACGCCGTAGATGAAAACAGGATTGTAATATCCCATCAGGACAATAGGCGTCTTGTCATCGCCGCGCCGAAAATTGCGCACCATATCGAGGGTCTTTTCTAGGGTCTGTCCGGCTTTAAGGGCGCGCTGCGAGGCTGCCTGGATTGCCGGACCATCGGCCATCGGATCGGTGAACGGCATGCCTAATTCGATGATGTCAGCCCCCGCTGCGGGCAGACCGGATAAAATTGACGCTGATATGTCCGGTGTGGGATCCCCAGCCGTAATGAAAGCGACAAAGGCTTTTTGGCCTTCGGCTGCAAGTTCAGCAAATTTTCTGTCGAGCCGTGTTTCGCGCGCAGACATATTAAAGGCTCCTAAAGCGAGACGCCGAGATGGTCGGCAACCGAGAAAACATCCTTGTCACCGCGCCCGCACATATTCATGACGAGCAAGTGGTCGGACGGCAGGCCGGGGGCGATTTTGCCGACATGGGCCAGCGCGTGCGATGGCTCTAATGCCGGAATAATACCTTCAAGGCGTGTAATAAGCTGGAACGCATCAAGCGCTTCGCGGTCAGTAGCAGAAACATATTCGACCCGGCCCACATCGCGCAAGAAAGCGTGTTCGGGGCCGATGCCTGGATAATCAAGGCCGGCCGAAATCGAGTGACCCTCGATAATCTGCCCGTCATCATCTTGTAGAAGATAGGTTCGGTTGCCATGCAGAACCCCGGGTGTGCCGCCCGCCAGCGATGCGGCATGGTCGGGTGTGCTTAACCCCAGACCGCCCGCTTCGACACCGATCACGCGAATGTCGCTATCGTCCAGAAACGGGTGAAACAGGCCCATGGCGTTTGACCCGCCGCCAATGCATGCGACGAGACTATCGGGCAAGCGGCCTTCACGCTCCATCATCTGGCTGCGGACTTCCTTGCCAATGATTGACTGGAAATCGCGCACCATGGCCGGATAGGGGTGGGGTCCGGCAACGGTGCCGATGATATAAAATGTATTGTCGACATGGGTAACCCAATCACGCAGCGCTTCGTTCATGGCATCTTTCAGCGTGCCGGCCCCTGACGTGACGGGCCGAATGTCCGCGCCCAGCAGTTTCATGCGGAAGACATTGGGCTTTTGGCGTTCAATATCAGTGGCGCCCATGAAAACCGTGCAGGGCAAGCCGAAGCGAGCGGCTGCTGTTGCCACGGCGACCCCATGCTGTCCGGCGCCGGTTTCAGCGATAATGCGGGTTTTGCCCATACGCCGTGCCAGCAGGATTTGGCCCAGACAATTATTGATTTTATGCGAGCCCGTATGGTTCAACTCGTCGCGCTTCAGATAAATTTTCGCACCGCCATAATGTTCGGTCAGCCGCTCGGCAAAATATAGCGGGCTTGGGCGACCGACATAATGAGTTTGCAGGTCAACCAGTTCTGCCTCAAATGCCGGATCAGATTGGGCGGCTTTATAAGCTGCTTCCAAATCGAGAATAAGCGGCATGAGCGTTTCCGCCACGAAACGACCACCATAATGACCAAAACGCCCTTTATCGTCGGGCCCGGCCCGGTATGAATTTTGCCCGTCCATGCGCTACTCCGTTCAGGCCTACTGGCCCATTGGTCAGACCTAACGGCCCTTTTTTGCGGCTTCGACAAAAGCGCGCATCAATCCAAAATCTTTATCGCCCGGCGCTGTTTCCACGCCCGACGACACGTCAACCATTTTAGCTTTTGTTCGCATCATGGCTGTCTCGACATTATCGGGCGTAAGCCCCCCTGCCAAGAGCCATGGTGCCGCGCCGGTGTACCCGTCTAGTATCTGCCAGTCAAAAGCCTCGCCATTGCCGCCGGGCAGGCCTTCTGCTGGTGGCTTGGCGTCAAATAGAAACCAATCGGCAACGCCGTCATAGTCTCGTGCAATTTTGAGATCGTCCGCCGATGACACGCCGAGCGCCTTGATCACGGGACGGTGCGTGCGCCTCTTAATCTCGGCAACGCGTTCTGGTGTTTCGCTGCCATGCAATTGGATACGGTGAGGGCTTATCGCGCCAATAACACGGTCAAGCTCGTCGTCATCAGGGTCAACCACAAGTGCGACGCGTTCAATAAACGGCGCGCACAGGCCGGCGAGTCCGGCAGCTTGTTCATCGCTTAAATTTCGTGGCGAGGGCTTGAAGAAGACAAAGCCGCATAAATCGACGCGCAGATCATTGGCTTGGCGCATATCATCGAGGCGGGTCAGGCCGCATATTTTAACGCGTGGGGGTTTAATATTTTCATTCATACTTTGCGTCCATCGCTATGCGCCCATGCTGAGCGCGTCGGTGATACGCTGGGCGGCATGCGCAGGGTCGTCAGCTTGTGTGATCGCGCGCCCGATCACAAGAACATCGGCACCTGCGGCCATCGCTGCTTCAGGGGTCATCACGCGCTTCTGGTCGTCATGTCCCGCACCAGCAGGTCGGATGCCGGGCACAACGAGCTTAAAGTCCGGTCCCATTTCGCTGCGCAGCATGGCAGTTTCTTCAGCCGAACAAACCACCCCGTCCATGCCATTGCTAGCGGCCAAATTTGCCAGGCGCAAGACTTGATCGCGCGGCGCGCCATGTACGCCAATATCGTTTAAATCGCTTTGCGACAGGCTCGTCAGAACCGTGACGCCAAGCATGCAGGGCGGTGTCACGCCTGCCGCGCCCGCGGTTTCATGTGCTGATTTGCTCGCGGCTGCCATCATTGCCGCGCCGCCGCCAGCGTGAACATTCAGATATGCCGGCGCGAGCGGTACCAGCGCACGCACTGCAGCGGCAACTGTATTGGGAATATCGTGCAGCTTCAGATCGAGAAATATATTCTGTCCCTGCTGGCTCAAAAGCTCGTAACCGGTTTGTCCGTGCGCGTAGAAAAATTCCATACCGATTTTCAACCCGCCAACCTTGCCGCTTAATTGCAGGGCGAGGTTTTGGGCAGTGCCGAGATCAGACACATCGATGGCGCAATAGACCGGGTTTTTTTTCATGTCACGTGATCCGTTGTCCACGCAGAGCCATCTGCGAATGTTGAGTTTAGGGTTATCGGCCCTTTTCTAACACGCTGTGAGTATCTGGCAAATCCGAACTTAAATCGGTAAAATCCGGGTTTACGGCACCAGGCGTCAAACTTGTGTCAGGCAAGCCCGCGTGACGGCCAGGTCTGTCGGCTGTCGGGTGGCGCCAGCGATGTACGAGCCGGTTCGCGCTGAAAATAATAACACCCAGTAAAATTCCAGCCAGCAAAGTGGCGACCAGCAGAATAAACAAAGGCACATCAATGGCCGGCCCATCTTCAGTCACCCGCAGTGGATTGTAATAAAAGCTGACGTTTTGACGATTTTTGACAGCCAGCGAGATAAGCAAAGCCGCGGTTATGAGAAAAACAATACGTGCGCAAGTTCTGACAATAAACGCGGTCACTTTGCGTGTCAGGCGTCTTTATCGTTGAGGCGGTCGCGCAGGTCTTTGCCGGTTTTGAAGAATGGCGCGACTTTTTTGGCAACGGCAACGCTGTCGCCGGTGCGAGGGTTGCGCCCGATGCGGGCGGCGCGTTGTTTAACAGAGAACGCACCGAAGCCGCGTAACTCTACCCGGTCACCCCGCCCGAGCGCATCTCCTATCTCGTTCAAGATACGATTTATAATGGCCTCAACGTCACGCTGGTAAAGATGCGGATATTGCTCAGATATGCGCGCAACGAGTTCAGACTTAATCATGATCGGTGTTTCCTCTTGAGATTGAACGTTGCCAAACTGCATGGGTGTCGTCAAGCGGCAAAAATGACAAAAAAACGGCGCGAGCGAATCGCGCCGTTCGTTTGTGTTGGTACCCGAAAGCCGGGATTAGCTGTTATCGGCGTCCCCGTCATCGCGGTTGAGTGCCGCGCCGAGGATGTCGCCAAGCGACGCACCGCTATCGGATGAGCCATATTGTTGGACAGCTTCTTTTTCCTCAGCGATCTCAAGCGCCTTGATGGAAAGGCCGATACGCCGTGCGCGCTGGTCGATATTAGTAACCATGGCGTCGATCTTATCGCCAACATTAAAACGCTCAGGACGCTGGTCTTCGCGGTCGCGCGACAGATCGCTACGCCGGATGAAAGCTGAAACATCAGCATCGCCAACGCCAACCTCTAACCCGCCATCGGTAACCGCCGTCACTTCGCACGTCACCGTGCTACCGCGCCGCAATTCGCCAAGGCTTTCGAACGGGTCGCCGTCCAATTGCTTGACGCCAAGGCTGACACGCTCTTTGTCCATGTCGACATCCAGCACCACGGCTTCGACCGTCTGACCTTTAGAAAAGCCGGCCAAAGCGTCATCGCCCGACAGGTTCCAGTCCAGATCAGACATGTGCACCATGCCGTCAATCTCGTCTTCAAGGCCGACGAACAAACCGAACTCGGTGATGTTCTTAATCTCACCGGAAACTTTCGTGCCCACCGGATAGCGCCCAGCGAAATCTTCCCATGGATTAGCCATGCATTGTTTGAGGCCAAGCGAGATGCGTCGTTTTTCGCTGTCGACTTCCAGAACCATGACCTCGACTTCTTGCGACGTCGAGACGATTTTGCCCGGGTGAACGTTCTTCTTGACCCAGCTCATTTCAGAGACGTGAACCAGCCCTTCGATGCCGGAACCCAACTCAACAAATGCACCGTAATCCGTGATATTCGTCACCCGGCCTGTGACCCGCGTTTCCAGCGGGAAGCGTGTTTCGATATCGTCCCACGGGTCGGATTCGAGTTGTTTCATGCCCAAGCTGATACGCTGTGTTTCAGAATTAATCTTGATGACTTGCACGCGAACGGTTTCGCCAACCGTCAGCACTTCCGACGGATGGTTGACACGGCGCCATGCAATATCTGTGACATGCAACAGGCCGTCGACACCGCCAAGGTCAACAAACGCACCATAATCGGTGATGTTTTTAACCACGCCTTCAACCGCTTGGCCTTCGACCAGATTTTGCACAATTTCGCTGCGGGCCTCGGCGCGCGTTTCTTCCATAATCGCGCGACGCGATACAACAATGTTGCCACGGCGACGGTCCATTTTGAGAATTTGGAATGGCTGTTTGGTGTTCATGAGCGGGGTGACATCGCGCACCGGGCGAATGTCTACTTGGCTGCCTGGCAAGAAGGCGGTTGCGCCGTCAAGGTCCACGGTAAATCCACCTTTGACGCGGCCAAAGATAACGCCTTCAACGCGTTCTTCGGCGGCAAAGGATTGCTCAAGTTTGGTCCAGCTTTCCTCGCGGCGTGCTTTGTCGCGCGACAGCATGGCCTCGCCCATCGCGTTTTCAATGCGCTCTAGGTATACTTCAACGCGGTCGCCAACGCCGACAGCAGGTTCTTGACCAGCCATCGAAAACTCGCGTAGCGGCACGCGCCCTTCGGTTTTCAGGCCCACATCAATGATAACGAGATCATTTTCAATAGCGGTGATGCGGCCTTCGACCACACTGCCTTCAACCGGATTGTCTTCTGCAAAGCTCTGCTCAAGCAGGGCGGCGAAATCGTCTTGAGTCGGGTTCATTTCCGACGTGGTGTTAGTGTCAGACACTTCGTGTCTCCTTGGTTATGCCATATGCGGAAACATGTCCGCTGGACTTCCCTCGCACCGGCGTGTCGAAACGCGCTGATGGTCAGCGGGCGGTTTGAAAAAGGATGAGTTCTGGACGGTTTGGATTTCCTAGCTAGTGAGATACCAGCGCTAGAGCCGCCACGAACGCCTCTTCTATAGACAAATCTGACGTGTCTAGCAAGTGGGCATCTTCGGCGGCGCGCATTGGGGCTGTTGCGCGTTCACGGTCGCGCCGATCGCGGGCTTCAAGGTCTGCCAGCACGTCTTCGCGTTTCACCAGCGGGTCGCTTGCGCACAGTTCCTGCCAGCGTCGGTCTGCGCGAATTTCAGTGCGCGCAGTAACAAAAATTTTATGCGGGGCTTTTGGGCACACAATGGTTCCGATATCGCGGCCATCTAGCACTGCGCCAGCTTTTGCATCGGGTGGTGTGTCGGCGATGTCGCGCTGGATTTGCAAAATCGCTGCGCGCGTGTCGGCCTGCGCGGCAACAATAGAGGCGGCTGTGCCCACGGCACTGGTGCGCAAAGCAGTTTGGATATCCGGGTTCTGTAGTTGCGTGACATCCAACTCTTGGGCTGCACGCAAGCCCGTTTCGGCATTGCCCGGGTCATCGCCGCGCTGCAAAATGTGGTGGGCAACAGCACGGTAAAGCGCGCCCGTGTCCAAATATGCATAGTCGAAATGCGCGGCGAGACGGCGCGCCAGTGTTCCTTTGCCCGAAGCCGCTGGACCATCCACAGCGATAATGATCGAGGGTTTAGCGGTCAAATTGCGCTCCAATGCCAGCCATGGCGTCGAAGAAATTCGGGAAACTTGTGGCGATCATATGCGTGTCATCAACGCTGACCGGCTTTTGGGTTGCCAGCCCCATCACTAAAAAAGCCATGGCAATACGGTGGTCGTCATGTGTAGCAATGACGCCGCCACCGATGGGCTTATCTGTGCTGCTGCCCGTAACATCGAGACTGTCGGCCCCGGCCTGCACCGCAACACCGTTCAATCTGAGTCCGGCTTCGACCGCGGCCAGCCGGTCGCTTTCCTTGACCCGTAATTCGCCGATGCCGGGCATATGGGTCGTGCCGTCGGCAAAAGCGGCGGCGATTGCGAGGGCTGGATATTCATCAATCATTGACGGTGCCACGTCGGGCCCAACGTCAATGGCTTTTAATGGGCTATGGACGACATCCAGATCAGCGATGGTTTCACCGGCCTCTTTGCGTTCATTACGGCGGGTAATATTCGCCCCCATGCGCGTAAGCACGCGGATTAACCCATCGCGCTGAGGGTTGAGCAACACATTTTCAAGCGTGATGCGCGAACCTGGCACGATGAGAGCAGCAACCAGCGGAAACGCGGCCGAGGACGGATCGCCCGGCACATTAATATCATGTGCACGAAGCTGCGCGTGGCCGGTGAGCGTGACAATATGTGTATCACCCTCATGCCGGCGTGTGATC
>DKNW01000024.1:513-24701 GCA_002469805.1 Rhodobiaceae bacterium UBA7378 | reverse complement strand
GCCATGAAAACCATGAACCCGATCGCGTCTCCGCGGGCAGGCAAAGTAACGCAAATTATCGTGCAAAATGAACAGCCGGTTGAGTTTGATCAGCCGCTTGTGATTATTGAATAACCATGATTTCAAAAATCCTCATTGCCAATCGTGGCGAAATTGCCCTGCGCGTCATCCGCGCATGTAGGGAAATGGGCATTAAATCGGTTGCAGTTCACTCAACAGCCGACGAAGACGCAATGCACGTTCATCTGGCTGATGAGAGCGTATGCATCGGCCCGGCCTCTGCTGCACAAAGCTATCTGAGCATTCCAGCAATTATTGCTGCGTGTGAAATCACCGGCGCCGATGCAGTGCATCCGGGCTACGGTTTTTTGTCTGAGAACGCTAAATTCGCCGATATTTTAGACGCGCATCATATTTCATTCATCGGCCCCAAGGCCGATCACATACGGTTAATGGGCGACAAAATCGCGGCGAAAGCCAAAGCGATCGAGCTTGGCATTCCGGTTGTCCCCGGCTCCGACGGCGAAGTAAAAACTGTTGATGATGCGTTAACGCTTGGCAGAGAAATGGGTTTCCCAGTTCTGGTGAAAGCGGCGTCGGGCGGCGGCGGTCGCGGCATGAAAATAGCCCGCAGCGAAAACGAGTTAGCCGAAGCTTTCACCACCGCACGGAGCGAAGCAAAAGCTGCGTTCGGTGACGACGCGGTTTATATCGAAAAATATCTGGCAAAGCCGCGCCATATCGAAATTCAAGTGGCCTGCGATAGCCATGGCAATGCAGTGCATCTGGGCGAGCGCGACTGTTCTTTGCAACGCCGCCACCAGAAAGTGCTAGAGGAAGCCCCGTCAACTGTTTTGGACGCGAAAGCACGCGCTGCGATCGGCAAAATTGTAACGGACGCCATGGAAGGTATGAGCTATCTGGGCGTTGGCACGGTCGAGTTTCTCTACGAAAATGGCGAATTTTATTTCATCGAGATGAACACGCGCTTGCAGGTCGAGCACCCGGTCACGGAAATGATTACTGGTGTTGATCTGGTGCGCGAGCAAATCAGAATTGCCAATGGCGAACGCCTGAGTTTCAAACAAGATGACCTGACGTTGAGCGGGCACGCCATCGAGTGCCGCATAAATGCTGAGAACCCGCGCACTTTCATGCCCTCACCCGGGCTTATTCAGACCTATCATCCACCCGGCGGGCTCGGCGTACGCATGGATAGCGCCGTTTATGCCGGCTATACCATTCCGCCTTTTTATGACAGCCTTATCGGTAAACTTATCGTGCATGGGAGCGACCGAGATGACTGTTTGATGCGGCTCTATCGGGCGTTATACGAGTGTGCGATTGACGGGGTAGAAACCACATTACCCCTTTTCGAAGACCTGCTGGAAAATGATGACTTCAAAGCCGCAAATTATGACATACATTGGCTTGAGCACTTTCTTGAACAAGACGGTTCGGTTTGAGCGCATCAACTGACACCCGCCTGACTCCAGAGCTTATCATCCACGCCTATCGCCAAGGACTGTTTCCTATGGCCGATGCCGTTGACGACCCAGAGACCTTCTGGGTTGACCCGCATATTCGCGGGATCATTCCACTAGACGCATTTCATGTGCCACGGCGACTCGCGCGTACCATCAAGCAAGCCCCTTTCGATATTCGTATAGACACCGACTTTCGCCAAACCATCGAGGCGTGTCGGATGCCTGCCATGGATCGGCCTTCCAGCTGGATCAACGATGAAATTTTATCGGTTTACTGCATGTTGCACCGCATGGGCTATGCACATAGCGTTGAGTGCTGGTCGGACGACAAACTGGTAGGCGGTCTTTATGGCGTCCGCATTGCCGGTGCGTTTTTCGGCGAAAGCATGTTTTCGGGCTGTACAGATGCCAGCAAAATTGCTCTCACCTATCTGGTCGCACGTTTGCGATATGCTAATTTCAGCTTGCTAGATTGTCAGTTCGCCACCGACCACCTCACACGCTTCGGATTGAAAGAAGTGCCACGCACAGCCTACCATCGCAAATTGCAGCGCGCCCTCGGGCACAATGCTGATTTTCAGTTAATGCCGGTGAAATCTTCGCCCGAAGAAGTTTTGCAGGCCGTCGGCCACAAATCATAAACTGGATGCTCAAGCCCGTTAATGCCCGGGCTCGACGCGAACATCCAACCAGAAAACAGCTGATTATCGAAACCAGCTTTGTTTTCGTAAACTTCCAGAAAGACTTTCGTTTCCGGTGGTTCCTCCGGCGGAGTGGAAATGCAATCGCGCATGACAATGCTCATAGAGCCAACATCAGCCGCCTCGCCAATGACAAGTTCAATCGGTTGCAGTTTCGCGGTCACCTTATTGAGCAGGCTAAAACTGCCAACGCGGTCAACTTCGCCCGTTGTCGGTGCTACAAGACCAGGAATTTCCAACACGGGCACATCAAAGGTTGATAAAGGGCCATCGCCTTCCACCTCGTCATCGGGCGATACGTCATAACCTGATCCGAAATCAGGCATCACGCCTTCCTGATCGAGAATAAGCGGCACAGGCGGTGGCACCGGCAAAGCTGGCGGCGGGGCATCTTGTGCGCTGGCAACAGACATTAACAGAACGAAACCAACGCAGAAAACTGAATTATTCCGTTTCACTTTCTTGATCACCCGCGCTGAACAATGCCTGACTGACAAGCCCGATTAGATCGACGGACCCTTGTGTGTAGAGAATTTCGTCACCATCTGCCAGCATGTCTTCGCTGCCACCCGCGGCAAGTGAAATATAATTGCCGCCCAACAGCCCCTCGCTGGTAATTTTGGCGCTGGTATCATCCGGCAACACAATTTCACTGCCGATGATCATTGAAACATTCGCTGCATAGGATTGCGGGTCGAGAGACAGGCTTGTTACCGTTCCGATTTTAATCCCCGACATGCGGACATCGCTGCCAATGGTCAGCCCATCTACGCGATCAAACTCTGCCGATACAACATACCCTTCAGAGCCGGAACTATCCGTGACCGAATATCCGTAAAAGACAAAAATAGCCGCAACGACAATAACGGCAAAGCCAACAAGTGTTTCGACAAGATTATCTTTCATATTCGCCTCTTTTCAGTGGGGGCATCGACACACCTTATTCCGGTGACCACGACCCATAACCGGCGCGGTGCGATGCTGTATCTTCCTGCCCGGCTGGTTTATGCGCATTGGGTGTGCCTGTTTGGTTTGCCCGATGCGGCTTGTGCCAATCTTTTTTGTCAAAGCCGGTTTCAGCTGGCGTTTCATCGACCGTGTAATGCAACCATCCGTGCCATTCAGGGGGGACGCGCGTTGCTTCAACATCGCCATTGTAAACAACCCAGCGGCGAGTTTTACCGTTGATCGATTTGCCATTTTTATCGCGATAATACCGGTTGCCCTGGTCATCCATGCCAACAAACTCACCATGGCGCCATGTTGTCAGCGCAGTTCCAAGTGTCTGGCTGTGCCACCAAGTAAAAAGCATCCGCAAAAACTGCATGTTTATCTCCGCCTATTTGAGACCTATCGCCTCGAAAACCGCACTGCTCTGTGGGGCAAGACAATATGGCATTGCCGCGCTGGCAAATCCAGTGCGCTTACTATTCTTTTGCCTCATCATCCGTCTCGGCGGGTGCAGGCAGGTTGGGCCGAATATGCAACTCGCGCAATTGCGCGTTAGAAACCGCCGCCGGTGCCTGCATCAGCAGGTCTTCAGCCTGTTGGTTCATCGGAAACGCAACGACCTCGCGCAAATTTTCTTGACCTGCGAGCAGCATCACAATGCGGTCAACCCCCGGCGCAATGCCACCATGCGGGGGGGCACCGAAACGGAACGCGTTCAGCATGCCACCAAATTCTTTCTCGACAACATCCGCCTCATAGCCAGCAATCTCAAACGCTTTGAGCATAATCTCAGGCTTGTGGTTTCTGATAGCGCCAGAGGAAAGCTCAATCCCGTTACACACAATATCGTATTGATAGCCCAGAATATCGAGTGGGTCGTGTGTCTCCAACGCGTCCATCCCACCTTGAGGCATAGAAAACGGGTTATGTGAAAAATCAAGCTTGCTGGTCGCTTCATCGATTTCATACATCGGAAAATCGACGATCCAGCAAAAGGCGAATTGATCGGCATCGATCAAGCCCAGCTCTTCCCCAACCCGATTGCGCGCGCGCCCGGCAAATTCGGCAAAGGTTTTTGGCACACCAGCGCAGAAGAACACCGCGTCACCATCTTCAAGTCCGAGCTGGGTTCTGATTTGTTCGGTTCGCTCTGGCCCGATATTCTTAGCCAATGGACCGGCACCCTCGCCGTCACGGAAGAAAATATAGCCGAGACCGGGTTGCCCCTCGCCTTGCGCCCAGCTGTTCATTCGGTCGCAAAAAGCCCGGCTGCCGCCTGTTTTGGCTGGTATCGCCCAAACCCTGACGCGGTCGTCTTTGGCGATCATATTGGCGAAAATTTTGAAGTCTGAGCCATCAAACGCTGGCGTAACATCTTGCATTTCAATCGGAATACGCAAATCTGGTTTATCCGAACCATATTTTTGCATCGCTTCAGCGTAGGGAATACGCGGAAACGCCGCCGTTACCCGCTTGCCGTTGCCAAACGCCTCGAACACGTCGCGCAAAACCGGTTCCACACAGGCAAAAACATCTTCTTGCGTCACAAAACTCATCTCCAGATCAAGCTGGTAAAACTCACCAGGTGATCTGTCAGCGCGTGCGTCTTCGTCGCGAAAGCACGGCGCAATTTGGAAATACCGATCAAAGCCAGCAACCATTAAAAGCTGCTTGAATTGCTGGGGCGCCTGCGGTAGCGCGTAGAATTTTCCTGGGTGCATACGCGATGGTACAAGAAAATCGCGCGCACCCTCGGGGCTAGACGCCGTCAAAATTGGGGTTTGGTACTCGCGAAACCCGTCAGCCGTCATGCGCTGGCGCAACCAACTAATAACATCGGACCGCAATACAATGTTTTGGTGCAATGTCTCGCGGCGCAAATCAAGAAACCGATACCGCAAGCGCAAGTCCTCGGGATAATCCGGCTCGCCGAACACCGGCAAAGGTAAATCACCCGTTTCAGACAGAATTTCCAGCTCCGAGAGATATACTTCAATATCACCAGTTGGCAGATTGGGATTACGCGCATCATCCTCGCGCGCCACAACATTGCCGTCAGCGCGGATCACGCTCTCCGCTCGAATTTGCTCTGCCACGGCAAAATGCGGGCTGGACGGTTCTATCACTAGCTGCGTCAGGCCATAATGGTCGCGCACATCGATGAACAACAAACCGCCATGATCGCGTTTGCGGTGAACCCAGCCTGACAAACGCACCTGATCATCAATATTCTCTGCGCGCAGGGCGCCGCATGTATGCGTTCTATAGAGGTGCATGGTCATTGATACCCTTCT
Organism: Rhodobiaceae bacterium UBA7378; assembly: GCA_002469805.1. GTDB lineage: Bacteria > Pseudomonadota > Alphaproteobacteria > RS24 > RS24 > UBA7378. Next base: position 19,268 of record DKNW01000024.1, on the reverse strand, counting down.
CGCTTCTCGTGCGCCATAACTTCACCGCTTGGCGTGATTTGTCAAGCATTGGCGTATCGAAACCAAATGTTTTCAGGTGGCGACAAAGCCGCAAAGGTTCTTTATAAAAACGCCATGAATTTGGTTACAAATAACGCCGCGCTCGAAGATCTCTGCACGTCTCTGGCAACATGTGATTTTATCACGGTTGACACAGAATTTTTGCGCGAAAGCACGTATTGGCCCAAGCTATGCCTTATACAAACCGCTGGCGATGGGTTTGAGGGCATGATCGACCCGCTAGCCGACGGCCTGGATTTGAAACCATTTTATGATCTGCTGGTTAATCCCAACGTGACCAAGGTCATGCACGGGTGCAGGCAAGATATCGAGATATTTCACAAACAGGCCGGCATCATCCCTACACCGGTTATAGACACGCAGATTGCCGCCATGGTGTGCGGTTTTGGCGACGCAGTCGGCTACGAAACTCTGATCCGAAAAACGACCGGCGGCAAAGTTGACAAAGACAGTCGTTTTACCGATTGGGGGCGACGTCCTCTGTCAGAAAAACAACTGACATACGCGCTGGCAGATGTGACCCATCTGCGCGATGCCTATCGTTATCTGGATGGTGAGTTGACCCAAAACGGCCGTGGTAACTGGCTCGACGAAGAGATGGACAAGTTGTTGAACCCTGAGACATACGAACAAAACCCTGAGCATGCATGGAAACGGCTCAAATTTCAGGATCGTCGCCCACATGTTATGGGCGTGTTCATCGAGGTTGCGAAATGGCGCGACGCGACCGCCCAAAACCGCGACGTTCCGCGCAACCGTGTACTGAAGGACGATGCCATTCGCGAACTGGCAATCCAGGCCCCGCGCCACAAGCAAGCCATCGCCAAATTGCGGGCCGTACCCAAAGGCTTTGAAAACTCGCGCTACGCCGACGAATTATTGGCCGCTATCTCACGCGGTCGCACGCGCGACAAAGACAGCTTGCCCGACCTAGCCCCACCCGTCGCCAATCGCCCGGGCATTGGCCCGCTGGTGGAATTATTAAAAGTCCTACTCAAACAGCGCAGTGAAGATTCCGGCGTAGCACCCAAGCTAATCGCCAATGTGTCCGATCTGGAACGTATTGCCAGCGATGACGACCCCGACGTGCCCGCGCTGCACGGCTGGCGCCGCGAGATATTTGGCGACTATGCCATGGCGCTGAAAGAGGGTCGGCTGGCGCTTGCTTCTGAAAATAATAGCGTGGTGTTAATTTCTCGCGACTAGGCGGTCTTCAAAGGCTTGATCTCGACACGCGCGAGCAAATCCAATTCAACAGCGACAGCTGCTAGCCGCTTGGAGATGATGGGGCCAAACAGCTCCGCCCGCGATGGGTCAATGGTCAATGTCAGAAATTTGCGCCCCGCGCGTAGCTGGGTCATCGGCAAGGCACCCGGCAATGATGCCGACAAGGAATGTGCCAACCGAAAACTAAGCCCCATGGCGCGTGCTAAGCATTGGTCACTTTTCGACAATTCAAGTGCCCCGCCGAAGGATTGCGGCACATTACCTTCATGGCGGTAAGACAGCGCAAACGCCAGAAACACGCGCTCAATATGACGGATGCCGGAAAACGGTGCAGTCAGCACCATTTGCCGTATTGTTTCGGCGCGCCAGCTTGGATGGCTGGCCCACGCAACATCGGATAATAGGCAACCCGCTTCCCGAAGCCGCGAAAAAGCACCTGCACCACCCATACTCCATTTGGATTTCTTGAAAATTTTCGACGACCATTCCGCCAGTTCGTGCCCGTAACTTGCCGATTTGCACAAGCGTTCGGCCATTTCCTCGCATGCCAGTAATAACGGGTCAAGCGCGCGGTATTTCGGTTCTAAAATCGAATACAACACACCCTCGCGCACGGCATTTGCCGAGACAATTACACGGCTAGGCTCGGCACGCGCCATCAACTCTGTCAACACCAACGCTGCAGTAGGCAGTCCGGCGCGCCGATTGCTCGAAGATGCCTCAAGCTTCAATGCCTGCCAGTTTTTTAGTGCCGATATCTTTTCCGAAAATTGTACCGCCTCGGAACTGGCAATTTCATATTGGTGGAGCACCTCCAGCGGATAACCGGTGCGGGCCATGTGAACCTTGGCAAGGTTACGCCACGTTCCACCCACAATATAAAGCGGCAGTTCGCGGCCATTTTTCAGCCACTTCACTTTTTCGAGTGCCGCCTCAATAATCTCGATCATCGCCGCGCGATTATTTTTCGAATATTCGCGCAAAGCCAATATGCCTAGCGGTAAGGTGGCCCATCGCTGCGTTTCGCCATTTTTCACGCGCGCCAGTTCAAGGCTACCACCCCCAAGGTCTGCCACAATGCCATTAGCCCCGGGAATAGCGAGCATTACACCATCTGCAGAATATTTCGCTTCTTCCTTGCCGCTCAAAACGCGAATTTTGTGACCCAAAATCTCTTCAGCCTCAGCCACAAATGCGTCCCGGTTTTCTGCTTCGCGCACCGCTGCCGTTGCAAAGGCAGCTAAATTGTCGATACCCAGCCGCTCGGCGATCGCACGAAAACGACGGAAGGTCATAATCGCCAACTCATACGGCTCGCCCTCAATGCGGCCTGTTGCGGAGACAGCTTCCCCCAGCCGACAAAAAGCGCGCTCATTGTAAATCGGGAGTGGCGTGCGTGCCGACCCGCTATAGCCAACCAGACGCACCGAGTTTGACCCGATATCGAGCACACCCAGCGGCGAATCCGGGCGCAACGCACCCAGTTTATGCAAGGCGTCAGCAAATTTTTCCGTGCGTACGCGCGCCATGTCTACCTTGCGCCTCCCTATGCTTTGGCAGATTTCGCCTTTTTGTTCTTCTTGCCTGTCCCCCGGCCTGAAAGACTGGGATTGGTCATAAAATACTCATGCGCGTTTACCGGCGCTTCCTTGTCCTCGGGCATGCAACGGGCGAATGTCGTATCGGGTTGCATGACCCAGCTTTGCTCATTATCAGCCAGATTAATTTCCATAATCTGATTTAACACTTGCGCGTGCACAGTCGCATTCGAAATCGGCATCAACACCTCCACGCGCCGATCCAGATTACGCGGCATCCAGTCAGCTGACGATAAGAAAACCTTAGCTTCCGGCGATGGCAAGCCATGCCCGCCGCCAAAACACACAATGCGTGAGTGCTCAAGAAACCTGCCAATAATACTTTTCACACGAATGTTCTCGCTCAACCCAGGCACGCCTGCGCGCAAGCAGCAAATACCCCGCACCACAAGGTCGACCTGCACACCGGCGGCTGATGCATCATAAAGCGCATCAATGACCCGCGGATCGACCAATGCGTTCATTTTTGCCCAAATCGCTGCCGGGCGCCCGGCTTTGGCGTGTTCGATTTCCTGTTCAATGCATCCCATGATTGACGGCCGCAAGGTAAGCGGCGACATGGCAATTTTTTTCAGGTTTACCGGTTCGGCATATCCGGTGAAATAATTGAAAACTTGCGCCGCATCGCTCGCAATATCATCATCGCAGGTAAACAAAGAAAGGTCAGTGTACACCTTCGCCGTTTGTGGGTGATAATTGCCTGTGCCTAAATGCACATAGGTTTTCATACTGCCGCTTTCGCGGCGCACCACGAGGCTCACCTTGGCGTGGGTTTTTAGTTGCAAAAACCCAAATACCACTTGCACCCCGGCGCGTTCCATATCGCGTGCCAGACGGATATTAGCCGCTTCGTCGAACCTTGCTTTTAGTTCCACCAATGCGGTCACGGACTTACCCAGCTCCGCCGCTTCGATCAAGGCCTTAACAATCGGACTATCTTCAGACGTTCGGTACAATGTCTGCTTTATCGCCACCACGTCAGGATCCTGGGCCGCCTGCCGGATGAATTGTACGACGACATCAAAACTCTCATACGGGTGATGCACCAAAATATCCTTGGCATCGATGGCCGAAAAACAATTCCCCCCATGTTCACGGATGCGCTCTGGAAAGCGCGCGCTAAAGGGTTTGAATTTCAGCTCTGTCGAGCCGTGACCGACGATCTGCACTGTCTGCGCCAGCCCCACAAGCCCCTCGACAATAACCACACTTTGAGAATCGACTTCCATCTCTTCAATCACGAGACGTCTCAGAGACTCTGGCATGGCGGCATCGATTTTTAATCTAATAACCGAACCGCGGCGTCGGCGTTTCAGCGCGCTTTCGAAGAGCTGGACAAGGTCTTCAGCCTCTTCTTCAACCTCGATATCGCTATCGCGGATAATACGAAACACGCCCTTCCCCAACACCGTATAGCCGGGAAAAGTGCGCTCAATAAACAGGGATATAAGGGTTTCGAGACGTACAAAATGTAACTCAGAACTTCCACTTTCCTTCGGCAGCAAGATGAAACGATCAAGCTGTTGGGGAATGAGCAGTAACGCGTTCATTCGGTTATTATCGTTCCTTCGACTTAGTTGCAAAGCCAGCGCAAAGCCAAGATTTGGAATAAACGGAAATGGATGCGCTGGATCAATAGCCAGCGGCGTCAGAACGGGCAACACCTGGCGCAAAAAATAATCTTCCAGCCAGGCCGTTTGATCGCCTGTCAGTTCGTTTTCCTCATGCACATAAATGCCAGCATCGCGTAAATCCGCCAAAACCGTGGTTAAAACACTTTGCTGGTCATTCATCAGCGCATTAGCGTACTTTGTCACTTCTTCCAGCTGCTGGGCGGGTGTCAGCCCGTCTTGGCTTTTAACCTCAACGCCAGCATTTGTCTGTCCGACAAGGCCCGCAACGCGCACCATGAAAAACTCATCGAGATTGCTCGCGGAAATAGACAAAAACCGCAAGCGTTCCAGCACTGGATGGTGCGGATTAGACGCTTCTTCCAATACCCGCTTATTGAAGGCCAGCCATGAAAGCTCGCGGTTAATAAAGCGCTCTTTCTGGCTATATCCGTAATGCTCATGCGGAATATGTTTGGATTTTTTACCTGACATAAATTTTATTCCCAAACTGACTAAAATATTTACTCAACAATGCCTTATGAAGTGAGATTTGTCATTGCTTCACTAACAAGCGGAATGGTGATTGCCTGCTGGCGTGACAGCGACAGATGATCGATACGTGCCACAAGCTTTGTCACATCATGGAAATTGCGTTCCACGCGTGTCACCAGATATTGAATGACGCGCGGCGCGACATCCAATTGCCTGTCACGAAACAATTTATCGAACAAAGCTGACAGTAATGTGTCATCGGGTTGCCCGAAGGCGAGCGCGTCCATTGCCGTGAGGCGTGAGCGCAAATCGCGAAGATGCAGGGTAAGCTGCGCCGGGCCTTGCCGAGCCAGAAGTAAAACAAATAGATTATGAGCTCGCGCATGGTTGACGATGTGAAACAAAACCTCTTCACCCTCGGCTGTAAGGGCTTCCAGTCCATCAACAACAAGCCCCGCACCAGCTGTCGTATCAACTGTCGAACTGGAAAGCCAGTCATGGGCCGGACCATTGGTGAGGCACAAACTCGCTGCATCGGCAAGTTGACCCGAATGACGCGTTAGCCAAACCGTTGCCAGATGGCTCTTACCGCACCCGACAGGTCCATAAATATACTGAACCGGATCCGACCATTGCGGCCAAGCATCAATGCGGTCAACCACGCGCGCATTACACGGGCCAACGATAAAGTCAGAACGTCCCAATGCCGCGCGAACCGGAAGGGTCAACGGCAACTGCTCGGGCATCACTCTTCCTCCGAGCTTTCGACATATGCGCGTGCGTAAAAATCGACCCCGTTTCGCACCAGCACGCCAGCGGCAGCGGCAACGGGTATAGCGAGCAGCAACCCGATAAACCCAAATAGATTGCCCATCGCCAACAGCGCGAAAATAATCCACACCGGGTGCAAACGCACACGATCGCCAACCAGACGCGGCGTCAGCAAATTGCCTTCAACGAATTGCCCGACAAGAAAAACGCCTGCAATTTGGGGCAGAGCGAGATAATCCAACCCAAACTGGCCCAGTCCCATGAGCAAGCCAAGAACCACGCCAAACACGGCACCGACATATGGAATAAAACTCGTAAGGCCCGCAGTCACGCCAACTAAAATGGCTGCATCTAGTCCTGTGAGTGATAACCCTGCGGCATAGAACACGGCCAATAACAGGCATACCGAGATTTGCCCGCGCACAAAACCTGCAAGGATCTCGTCGATTTGCACCGCGAGTGAGCGCAGCTGCGTAGCATGGGCACGCGGCAGCAACCGGTCGATCTGGGCCACCATCGTGTCCCAATCATTCAGCATATAAACCGCCACCACCGGTGTAATGACGACCAGCGCCAGCACGTTAAGAATGGACAATCCCTGCATTAAAATATCGCCGGCAAATTTCTGTGCGCCGGCGCGCAGCGCTTCAAGGGCGGCGTTCACGGCATCAGGATTGTCGTTAAGAATTTTGTTTTCTGACATCCAGATTTCGAGGCGTGCGGCATAGGCCGGAAAACGCTCGACCATGGCACTCAGCTCGGCGGCCAGCGTCGGCAGGCCGAAAACCAGCGCAAAGAGCACCGCGCCTCCAAAAGCGAAGGTGATGATATTTGTCGCGGCAATACGCGGCAGGCCTGCTTTTTCCAAACGGTCCGCGAGCGGGTCGAGAAAATAGGCCAGGGTGAAGCCCAGAACAAACGGCAATAGAATGTCTGACAGCTGGACCAACGCGAATATTAAAACCGCAATCAGCCCAAGCGCGGTTAGCGAAAATACTGATAGTTTCACGATTGCGGCTCCGCTTGCTGGGTCACCTGCCAGCCATCCGTGGTTTCAATTATCTGCAAACCAGCCTGCTTGAAATTGGCCGCAAGCTGGCTTTCTGAGCCAATATAAGCTACGCGCAAATAGGCATAATTCACCGACATTTCGACGACAGAAAGTTGCTGCACAAGATCCGAATCGCTGAGAATTTTCTGTATGGATGTCCATGCCGCCAGCGATCCATAATCAGCGCGCACGCGCATCTGGTTTACCTGATCTGACACCACGCCAGCACTTTGCTTCCACCGTTCGGCTAGCAAATTTAGGATTTCTTTTGTTGCAAACGCGGCCATCGTTGTATGCGGTTGGTCGGTGCGATATGTTCTTACGATAACATCACTCTCTTCGGCCCCGAAAATATACACAGTCACGCCTAGCTGCCCCTCAATATCAGCGAGCGCATGCGCCACTATGCTCGTCTGCGTGCCGTAACGCTGGTTTAGCTGACTTAGCTTTTCCGGCGAACCAATGAGAATATCTTCAGGTGACGCAATAATCGTATCATCAAGGTCGCCAAGTGGCGTGACCAAGGGCGCGGGATTGTTTTCAAGGTCTTCCTGCTTCCATGCGGATTGCCACCAATGGTCGCCCCATAGCTGCAGGCCTTGAGCGTCTTCCAATACCGGCAGAAGAAGAGCGGGTCTGTTCTGGCTCGTCGTCACCGCAATATTGCGGCCCCGCAACAGGGCCAGCACATCATTGGCTTTAAATTGTACCGATAATTCAGCAATATAACGGTTTGAGGCGGTTTTTTCATTTGACACTTGAAAGCCTTCAACGAGGTTCTCGACACCCATCGCATCGGTGGACGGCAGAGCGAGCCAGATATTCTCGGGCGTCAAGCGTTTCAAAACAATCGTCAACGCCTCAAGCTGGCCTTCACGCACCGCGATTTCTCGGGCCTCGATAGCCGAGGCGGCCTTGGTGTCTACGAAAATACGATCGACGTTGAAAACGCTTCCCGCCATGGCCGGTAGGCCAGCGCAAACAAAGCAAAATAAGAGCGCGAGCTTGTTCATGGCCCGACACTAGCGCGGGGCGCTTTTGCCCGCAATCGGATAAACACATGCTGTAAAAACAACTTCGAACCTCGCAACAAGGCTGACCTGAAGTAGGAACGATACTTTAGCGCGTCGGCGCGCTATATTAGCGGCACAAGGCTGATTCCAACGCGGAGAAAACCGCACTGACAGATCAGAAAGACATCAGAAAGACACCGCAGAGAGATGGCAGACAGGAAAGACGCACCAAACGCGCAAAAAAACGCACTGACATACGCACAAGCTGGCGTTGATATTGAAGCGGGTAATGCGCTGGTTAGGGCTATTGCGCCGCTCGCCAAAGCTACGCGCCGCACAGGTGCGGATGGCGATCTCGGTGGGTTTGGTGGCCTTTTCGATCTTGCCGCCTGCAATTTTAAAGACCCTGTGCTCGTGGCAGCCAATGATGGTGTCGGCACGAAATTAAAGATTGCCATCGACGTCGATAAGCACGACACGGTGGGTGTTGATCTTGTCGCTATGTGCGTCAATGACCTTATTGTGCAAGGCGCAGAGCCGCTATTTTTCCTCGACTATTTTGCGACCTCGACGCTTGATGTGGCGCGCGCGCGTGACGTCATTGCCGGTATATCCGAAGGCTGCACGCAAGCCGGTTGCGCATTGATCGGCGGCGAAACAGCCGAAATGCCGGGCCTTTATGCGCCCAAGGATTATGACCTAGCTGGCTTTTCAGTTGGCGCGGTCGAGCGCACGCAAATAATGCCCGCGCCGAGTATCGGACCAGGCGATGTGTTGCTGGGGCTTGCTTCTAATGGACTTCACTCCAACGGCTTTTCACTTGTACGCAAAATTGTGGAGCAGACCGGCCTGCAATGGGACGCCGACAGCCCGTTCAGCGCAGGCGACACTCTAGGCGAAGCGATGCTCACGCCGACGCGGATTTATGTAAAACCTGTTCTGGAGACGCTGCGCACAATCGGTGGCATCAAGGGACTGGTGCATGTTACCGGTGGCGGCTTTCAAGAAAACCTACCGCGTATTTTGCCTGATGGCTGCGCTGCCCATATTGATCTTGATAGCTGGCAGCTTCCGCCCGTATTTAATTGGCTGCAAGAAACGGGGGGCATTGAAGACTATGAGCTGTTGCGGACGTTTAATTGCGGCATTGGCATGATCGCCGTAATCGCCGCCGATAGCGCCGACGCGGTTGCGACACACCTCACAAGCACCGGTGAAACGGTGTTTCGCATCGGGTATCTCAAACATGCCGGAGACGCACAGGTTAGTTTTACGGGGTATATCAGGCCATGAGCAAACCGGTTCGGGTTGCCATTCTGTTTTCCGGCCGCGGCAGCAATATGGAAACGCTGGCGCAACATTTGGCAAAACCGGACGTCCCGGGCCAATTTGTTCTGGGTGTTTCCAACCGCCCTGAAGCTGGTGGCATCGGGCTTTGCACGCGTGCAAACATTCCCTGCGCCGTAATCGACCACAAGGCCTATGATACACGCGAAGATTTTGAAGCCGACATGCAGAAAGCGTTGGCCTCGGCGCGCATTGACCTCATCTGTGCTGCAGGATTCATGCGCCTGCTAACGCCCGAATTTGTAACGCATTGGCACAACCGTATAATCAACATTCACCCCTCACTCTTGCCTGCCTATAAAGGCCTCAACACCCACAAGCGGGCGCTTGATGATGGCGCAAAACAACATGGGTGCTCGGTGCATTACATGCGCGCAGAAATGGATGACGGGCCAGTGATTGTGCAAAAACACGTACCTGTGCACGCCGACGACACACCCGACACGCTCGCCACGCGCGTCCTGGCGCAAGAGCATGTCGCGTATCCCGAAGCATTAGATATCGTTTTGGAGAAACTCGCTAGCCAGCAGCCCTAAAAGAGACAGCTAAACGGCAAATATACCCGCCAACTAACCAACGATTTCGGCGTCTGTGAAGAAAAACTTAATCTCTTCGGCAGCGGTTTCCGGCGCATCGGATCCGTGGACAGAATTTGCCTCAATGCTTTCCGCAAAGTCTTTACGGATGGTGCCGTCAGCCGCATCAGCTGGGTTGGTTGCACCCATAATTTCGCGATTGCGGGCAATGGCGTCATCGCCTTCCAGAACCTGAACAACGACCGGCCCTGAGATCATGAAGGACACAAGATCATTGAAAAACGGACGTTCTTTGTGAACACCGTAAAACCCTTCGGCCTGTTCGCGGGTCATATGAATGCGCTTGGAAGCGACAATGCGCAAACCGGCATCTTCAAAGCGCGCAACGATTTTGCCGGTCAGATTGCGTGCAGTGGCATCAGGTTTGATGATGGAAAAAGTGCGTTCAATAGCCATTGAATGATTCCTCAATTATTAGCGAAACTTTCCGCCTTATACGGTGCCGATCGTCGAAGAGCAAGCATAGGGACTAACCGCGCTTTTCCCACTTGCCTTCCGGCGATTGCTGCCAGTAGGTCAATTCAAATCCATCGGCTTTCAACCGTGTCCAATCGGCGCGGGCCGTTGCTAGAGCGATCTCGTCATTACCATCGAAAATGAACACACATCTTTCAAATTCCGACAAGTTTTCGTGCCGCGCGCCATCGACTAGCATCAACACCTGCGCATCGTTTGGCACGTCATCAGTATCGGTAAGCCATATGGGTTGGTCCGCGGCAAATGGCGAAAACCGTGCGTCTCCCGCCGCCGCATGGGGCAAGAAAACATCATCCTGCCACGTCCATAGATGCATGTTCAGTGCTTGCACGCGTTCCGGTGATCCGGCTTTGACGACAACACGCCAGTTGCGCGCGCGCGACGCCTGCACCAGACGCGGGAGAACCTGTTCAAGCGTCTGGCGCTCCAGATGATAGAACAGGATATCGGCCATGCTTATTCGTAATATTCTTTGACCAGTCGGTCGAGCAAGCGCACACCGTAGCCGCTAGCCCAGCTTTTGCTGATCGCCGTTTTCGGCGAGCCCATGGCCGTGCCAGCAATATCCAAATGCACCCACGGCACATTATTGGCAAAACGCTGGAGGAACTGGGCCGCCGTGCTGGAACCGGCATACCGCCCGCCAATATTTTTCATATCGGCATTTGGAGTATCGATCATTTTGTCGAATTTCTCGCAAATTGGCATCCGCCAGACTTTTTCGCCTTCCAGATTGCCGATATCCGTCAACTGTTTTGCCAGCTTGTCGTCATTTGAGAACATGCCGGCATATTCCTGCCCCAGCGCCACTAGGATGGCCCCCGTCAACGTCGCCAAGTCAATCATGAAGCTTGGTTTGAACCGATCTTGCGTGTACCACATGGCATCCGCCAGCACGAGCCGACCTTCTGCATCCGTGTTCAACACTTCGATCGTTTGGCCCGACATCGAGGTTACAATGTCCCCCGGTCGCTGGGCTTTGCCATCCGGCATATTTTCAACCAGCCCGATAACTCCAACCACATTAACCTTGGCCTTACGCGTTGCCAGCGTGTGCATCAGCCCAGTTACGGCTGCGGCCCCGCCCATATCGCCCTTCATGTCTTCCATACCAGCCGATGGTTTGATCGAGATACCGCCAGTATCAAAACAGACACCCTTGCCCACAAACGCCAGTGGCTTTTTGGTTTTCGCTGCGCCCTGCCATTGCATGACGACCAACTGGCTGGGGTGTTCACTGCCAAGCCCGACGCCTAGCAAGGAGCCCATGCCCAGTTTTTTCATCTGAGCTTCGGACAGCACCTCGACCTTTACGCCCAGCTTTGTCAGCTGTTTGGCGCGCTTAGCAAATTCAGGCGGTGTGAGAATATTCGATGGTTCGTTCACCAAATCGCGCGCCAGCAATGTGCCTTGCGCAATGGCCTCCAGTTCGGCAAAGCCTTTGCGCGCGCTGGCCGCGTCGCCCGTGGCGATAGTCATTTTGGTGGCCTTTTTTCCAGGTTTGTTCTTGGTCTTGTAGCGGTCAAAACTATAGGCACGCAAGCACATGCCAACACCAGCACGCGCCGCAATTTCTCCCGATTTATATTTGCAGCCCGATAAATCCTCGACGATCAATGTCAGCGCGCCAGCAGCTTTTTCAACAGCGCCCAATATCGTACCGCCAAATTTCTCCAGATCCGGCGCGGTCAATTTTGATGCCTCACCGACGCCAGCTAGAACGATGCGATCAAGCTGGGTGCCCGCCGGTGCGAGCAGCTCCATAACACTGCCTGCGCTGCCCTCAAATTTGCTTGCCTTAATAGCCCGCGTCAACGCGCCGCCTGTCTTCTTATCCAGCTCAAGGCCGAGCTTGCCAAGTTTTCCGCCCTTTTGCGTCGCTAGAATAACGGTACCTTTTTGTGGTAGTTTCAAATTCGCGAAAGCGATGGAAAATGGCATTATCAGCTCCTGAAAATTAATGGATTTGCCCCCGGAACGTAAAATTAAATTTGTCAGGTGTCCAGTTTCAAATCCGCTAGGGTAAAATCATATTTTGTGCTAAATCCAACTCATGCAAATTCCGCCGAATACCCTTCCTGTTCCTAAGCAATTCCGCGTTCTTTTCGTGCTCATGGCACTGCCATTGCTCGTGCAATTAGGCGCGCCAGAACTCCAAGCGCGTGAGGTCGAGGCGCGCGAAGTTGAGGGCATTGCAGCCATCGTTAATGACGAAGTGATCTCGCTCTATGATGTCGACCAACGCGTTGAACTTTATTTTGTATCCTCCGGCATTGTCCGCTCGCGTGAAACCGTCGAAAGATTGCGCGAGCAAGCACTGCGCGAACTGGTTGATGAGAAACTGCAATTGCAGGAGGCTCGCCGCGTAGATATTTTCATCGAGCAGGAAGAAATCGATCGCGAAATCGACCGGCTATCGGATAACTTCAAAACCTCGCAAGACAGCATCACGGATTTTTTGAAGACCCAAGGCATCAAAGAACGCACGCTGACGTCGCAAATCGAAGCGGACCTTGCATGGAAACAGTTTATTCAACGCAGTTTTGGGGGCCGCGTGCGCGTCGGCGATGATGAGATCGAGGAGCAATATCTGAAAGTTCTCCGCGCCATCGAACAACCCAGGTTTCTGGTTGGCGAAATTCTGCTCAATGCCGATTCGCTAACCGACCAGCAGCGCGTGGCACGTATTTCGCAGGAAATTGTGACCCAGCTTCGAAGTGGTGTCGATTTTGCAGCTGTTGCGCGACAATTTAGTGTGTCGCCATCGGCCACGCGCGGCGGGCGGCTCGGCTGGGTGACGCTCGATCAGCTTGACCCAGCACTGGGCAATGTTTTGCAACAAATGGAGCCGGGACAAATATCAACGCCGATCCCGACCAATGCCGGCTATTACATTTTGCTGCTGCAAAACCGCGAGGAAGGTCGCTCGGCTAACCGGCTCAAGAACCAGTTTGATGTGCTAACAATTGCTTTTGCTGACGATGCCAATACGGAGGACATTACCGGATTTATCAAAGGTTTTAAAACCTGCAAAGCGGCTGTTAAAACGGCTGAAAGCCTAGATGCCACGTCATCACGTAGTGGCTTGAAAGCGCTGTCTGAACTGCCCGGACCAATGCGCAACGCGATTGCAAACCTTGAAGCGGGCCAAGTTTCATCGGCACAAACAACATCAGATGGAACGAATGTTCATATCGTGTGCGACCGCAAAGACGACCTTGGCGTGCAAGTGTCGCGACGCGACATTGGCGACAATATTTTTTCCCAGCGTCTTTCTATGAACGCCCGACGACACCTGCGCGATCTGCGGCGTGACGCCGTGGTGGAGTATCGTTGAGGCGCGTATGCCGGATGACGGCCTACCGCCTCTGCGTGATGTCATCGCTGCCCATGGATTGCGGGCAGATCGGCGGTTCGGTCAGAACTTCATTCTCGATCTGAACCTGACCCAACGCATTGCTCGCACGGCGGGTGCGCTGTCTGATTGCGATGTTATCGAAATTGGGCCGGGCCCGGGTGGTTTGACACGGGGCCTGCTGATGAGTGGAGCGCGCAAGGTCGTCGTCATTGAGGCTGATGCTAGATTTCTTCCCGTATTGGAAGATATCAAATCGGCTTACCCTGAGCGCCTCGAAATAGTGCATGCTGATGCGCTGGATCTGTCGCCCGATGATCTGACGCCACACCCTTACCGAATCGTTTCCAACCTGCCCTATAATATTGCGACGCCCCTCCTTACCCGATGGCTCGAAGGCAGTTGGCATGCGGGCATTTGGTCGCCGCGATTTTTGTCGATGACGCTGATGTTCCAAAAAGAAGTTGCCCAACGCATTGCTGCAGACCCCGGCACAGAGGCTTATGGCCGCCTTTCCATTCTGGTAGGCTGGCTCTGCGAGGCACGCATCATGTTTGATGTCGACCGGCAGGTTTTTGTACCGCCACCAAACGTGACCTCAAGCATTGTCCACCTCACACCACGCGAACAACCGCGCGCGCTGGCAGATCTGAAAACCTTGTCGCGCCTGACAGCGGCGGCCTTCGGACAGCGACGGAAAATGTTGCGCGCCAGCCTGAAAAAGATATGCTCGTCACCAAGTGATCTTCTGGCGGACGCTGGCATAACCGAAACGCGCCGTGCCGAGCAGCTAGACATAGAGGAATTTTGCACGCTGGCCCGGCTGATTGCCGAACAGGACCGGCAAAAACGGGGGGAGTGATGAAAAGTCAGTCAATTACAGATTATGGCCAGCCATTAGAGCCAGTTGAAACCCAAACGCCCACACCTTCGGGTTGCGAAGTGCTCGTGGAAATTACCCATTGCGGGGTATGCCATTCGGATGTGCATTTTCACGACGGGCATTTCGACATGGGCGGTGGCCAGAAACTTGACGTTCGCGGCGCGCGCCAAACCCCATTTACCCTCGGCCATGAAATCGAAGGCACGGTTATTGCCATCGGTCCCGATGTTAAAAATATCGAGGTTGGTGCCCGCACAGTAGTTTATCCGTGGATTGGCTGCGGCGATTGCCCATCATGCGATCGCGGCGAAGAGCATTATTGCAATGGCCGCGCGCTGGGCGTCAATTTACCCGGCGGTTTTTCTTCGCACTGCCTTGTGCCTGATGAGGCGTATTGCCTAGACGCTGGCGCCATCGACCCCGGTTTGGCCAGCACCTATATGTGCTCGGGCATCACAGCTTACAGCGCGCTAAAACACCTAAAGCCCGTCGCAAGCGATGACCAAATTCTGATCGTCGGCCTTGGCGGAGTCGGCATGATGGCACTTCAATTTGCTCTACAAATGTTCGATACGCCGCCCCTTGTTGCTGACCTTGACGAGAACAAGCTGCAAGCTGCCATGGGCGCTGGTGCCGCTGCTGCCTACAACCCGAAAGACGAAAAGGCCGCCAAACAACTGTTGGCTGACACCAATGGCGGTGTCCCTGCGGCGGTTGATTTCGTTGGTGCGGAAGGCTCGTTGAACTTTGCCAGCGGCGCATTACGCCGCGGGGGAGAGGTTAAAATTGTTGGTCTGTTTGGCGGGGCATTTTCCATGCCGATTCCATTTTTCCCGTTCCGCGCCATCTCGATTGGTGGCTCGATGACCGGGTCACTGGCGGACACAAAAGAAATGCTGGAGATCGTAAAAGCTGGCAACATTAATCCAATCCCGATCGAATTCCGTGACATGAGCGCCGCCAGCGATACACTGGACGACCTGCGCGAAGGCCGGATTATCGGGCGAGTTGTACTGACAAATGAATAATTAAAGTGCCTCACGCAGGCCGTGAACAAAATCTGACAATCCGGTTTGTCGCGCACGCTTTAGACGTTCGGCTGTCAAGATGGCTTTGATTTGCACGAGACTTTCGGCGGCATCATGATTAACCACAATATACTCATATTCGGCGTAATGGCTTATTTCGTCTGATGCCTTCGCCATGCGCCCTGCCACCACGTCGGCGCTGTCTTGCGCGCGCGTTTTCAACCGCCTCTCAAGCTCGGCAGCAGTTGGCGGCAAAATAAAAACACGAACGAGATCATCCGCCGCGGCCTCCTGTAATTGCTGTGTTCCCTGCCAGTCAATATCGAACAAAACATCGCGACCAGCTGATAACGCCGCTTCGACGGGCGCGCGCGGTGTACCGTAATAATTATCAAAAACCTTGGCGTGCTCCAGCAATTCCGATCGATTGCGCATCTCGCCAAAGCGTTGGCGGTCGACAAAATAATAATCCTGACCCTCCACCTCGCCCGGGCGTGGGGGGCGCGTAGTGAGTGACACTGACATGTCCACCCCGTCATCATCGGCCAGAAGCCCGCGCGACAGGGTTGTTTTCCCAGCACCCGAAGGCGAGGAAAGCACGAGCATCAAACCGCGGCGTATGATGTTGGACATGAGGTCTCTCCGTGAGTCGGCCCCATTATAGCGAATTATTGGCGGCGCTGTTTCTGCAATTTGCGCCACTTGCGTACATTTTTATTGTGCCCCGTGAGCGTGTCAGAAAAAACATGCCCACCCGAGCCGTCAGCAACAAAATAAAGCGCCGATGTTTGAGGCGGATTAAGCACGGCGGCCAGCGCCGCACGTCCAGGATTGGCAATAGGCGTCGGGGGTAATCCGTATATGTGATAGGTGTTGTAAGGCGTCGGCTTGTTAATTTCGCTCAGGCGTATTGGCCGACCCAGCCCGCCCTTGCCACCAACAATGCCGTAAATAATCGTCGGATCAGATTGCAACCGCATACGTTTGCGCAACCGGTTAATGAAAACCGCAGCGACTGGCCCCCGTTCGGCGTCCTGTCCGGTTTCTCGTTCGACGATCGACGCCAGAATAACGGCTTCTTCAGAGGTTTTGACAGGTAGGCCCGACTGTCGCCCGGCCCATAATTCGCTCAACACCTTATCTTGTGCCGCCTGCATTTTCGTCAATAGAACATCACGCGCCATCCCGCGCGGCACATAATAGGTTTCCGGCAGCAGGCTCCCCTCCTCAGGAATAATGGGGGTACCATCCAGAACCGTTTCAGCCATTAATAACCCAACTACCTGCTCACTGGTCAGGCCTTCCGGCACTGTGATCGCATGCATGACGACATTGCCGCTGCGCAAAATGCGCGATATATCGCGCATACTGGCACCCGCCGGCAGGTAGAACTCACCCGCCTGCACCGGCCCGGCGAGACGCGTATAAAAGGAAAACACCACGGCGCTGCGTACAGCGCCTATCGCAGCCAGATCGCGCGTGATACCTGCAAGCGACTGGCCACGCGCGATATTTATCTGCCGCGGCGCTTCATGCGGGCCGGGCATAACCAGAAGCCCCCATCCCGCACCCATAATGAAAATACTCGCGAGCACCGGCAGGCCGACAATCACGCGGCCAATCGGTCCATACAGAAATTTTAAGGTTTTAAAAATACGCGACACGCGGCGCTTACTCGTAAGACTTAAACACCAACGACGCGTTGGTGCCGCCAAAGCCGAAACTATTCGACAAGACAGCCGTTACATTCTTCTCCTGCGCCGTTTTTGGCACCAGATTAATCCCCGTATCAACGGACGGGTTTTCGAGGTTCAGCGTCGGTGGAAGCATATTATCGCGAATGGCAAGGATCGCGAAAATAGACTCGACCGCACCCGCAGCCCCCAGCAAATGACCGATCGCCGATTTTGTGGACGACATGGCAAGGCCGTCGGAGGCTCCACCAAATAATTTTTCAACGGCACGCAATTCAATCTCATCGCCCACCGGCGTCGAGGTACCGTGCGCGTTGATATAGCTGATATCTTCAGGCGCGAGGCCTGAGCGTTTCAAGGCAGCCTGCATTGCCCGAAAGCCCCCCGACCCATCTTCTGCCGGTGAGGTGATGTGGTACGCATCGCCCGACATGCCATAACCAACAATCTCGGCATATATTTTAGCGCCGCGTGCTTTAGCGTGCTCAAGCTCTTCGAGTACTAAAATGCCAGAACCCTCGCCCATAACAAATCCGTCGCGATCTTTGTCATATGGACGCGAGGCATCTTGTGGCCGGTCGTTAAACCCGGTCGATAGCGCGCGGCACGCGGCAAAGCCAGCAATGCCCAAACGCGTAATGGCGCTTTCAGTTCCGCCCGCGACCATGACATCGGCATCGTCCCACATGATAATGCGCGCCGCATCACCAATGGCATGCGCGCCAGTAGAACACGCTGTCACGACCGCGTGATTTGGCCCCTTAAGACCGTGCTTGATGGATACCTGACCGCCGGCAAGATTGATCAGCGATCCGGGAATAAAAAATGGGCTTAAACGCCGTGGTCCGCGCTCGGTGAGCGTTATCGTGCCTGCTGCAATTCCCTCAAGGCCGCCAATGCCTGCCCCGATCATCACGCCTGTGCGCTCTTTCTGTTCTTCCGTTTCTGCAACGAAACCAGAATCTGCCAGCGCCATGTCAGCGCCAGCAATCGCGAATGTAATGAAATCGTCGACGCGCTTTTGTTCTTTTGGCGCCATAAACAGATCAGCGTTAAACGCATCTTCGCCGCGCACAACTGGACAAGCTATACGACACGGCAAATCATCCGTTTGGAATTTTTTGATAGTGTCGGCACCCGACTGACCGGCTAGCAGATTGCGCCAGCTTGTTTCAGCGTCGGGGCCAAGCGGATTAACCGACCCAATTCCGGTAACAACAACACGTCTCATGGTTGCCCGGCCCAGCCCTGCTTAGGAGGCTTGTTCGATAAATTTTACGGCGTCTGCAACAGTCAGAATTGTTTCGGCCGCGTCATCCGGAATTTCGATACCGAATTCTTCTTCAAAGGCCATGACCAACTCAACAGTGTCCAAGCTGTCTGCACCCAAATCGTCGATGAAGCTCGCAGATTCACTGACGTTATCAGCTTCAACACCAAGGTTCTCGACAACAATTTTTTTTACACGTTCAGCAATTTCGCTCATGATTAGTTCCTCGATAATGCGCGCTACCCATTTCTCAGACAGCTTGTTCAAAACAGTTGCAAAG